>DAOWNK010000151.1 GCA_030642635.1 Pirellulales bacterium | reverse complement strand
GGCACTGGAGATTCTCGAGGCGACCGATCCGGACTTGCTGCTGGACGCCATGTTCGACCCGGCGCTGCTGGACGAGTTGGCGCTGGACCCCAGGGCGTACGATTTCGATCACCCGGCAAACAAGCGTCCGAATAATCTTTTTGGCCAGTGGGACATGCACAACCTGGACAACTCGGGCCGTTGCCGCCGGTTCGTCGTGCAGCAGGCGGCGCTGGAAGCCATGCTCGACAGGGTAGAGTCTCGCGGAAAGTTACCGCGCGAGGAGGTGCTATTCGAGGCGGCGGCCGTGCTGGCCGGCACGATGCTGATGGGATCCGGCACCGGCGGCAATCGGCCGGACGCCCACGATTCCGACGTTACGCTTTCCGTACTGGTGCAGCACATCGCTGCGTATCGCGACGCGTTTTACGAACGGTTGATCGCCGCGATGCACGGTCCGCACGCCGAGCGGTTGCGGGAAGAAGCGGCCAGGTTGCACCAACCGTTCGGCGGGGCGCGGCAGCACTTCAACCACCACCTTGCCAGACAACGTGCCGAGCAGTTGCAATGTGTCCACCTTGCGCAGCTTTTCGCGCGAATGGGCTACACCGATGCGGCGGCACGGCAGATCGGCAAGGTTCCGGTCGCCTCCGCACGAATGTTGTGCGATATCTACTGCCGGTTGACCGCGGCGTATCGGAGTATCGAAGACGGCCGGCTCGAGGCGGCCGCAAAGACGGCCGAGGAAATCGAAGACATTCTGCACCGAGGCATCGAGTGCGGCGCGATTGCCGACCCTTGGAACATCCTGGGGTTCGACGGCAATTACAGCCTCTTTCCGGCGTTGGAAGACAGCATCCACGACCACCGTATCGACGGGTTGATCAACCTGGTCGGCGCGATCTTTGGCCTGTACGTCCGGATAGAAAAGAGTGCAGGAGCGGCGGGAAATACCGAGTTGCAAGAGGCAATTTCTACGCGGATGGGTAAACTGGCCGACTGGTGGGACCAGTACGCCAGCATCGAGGTCGGCTCGGTGGAGGGTATTTCCGGCCGCGAGACCCGGGAATCAGCCGACCACGTTGCCGATGCGCTTCGGGCGTGGCGCCAGGCCGGCGCCGCAGCCGGAGACATCGCTTTTTGGCGCGGGCACGTCGAGCAGTTCCAGTCTCCAAAGGCGTACGCACTGGTCGTCGAGGCGCTGCTGGAGCAGCACGACCCGGTCGCCGCAATGGCGCTGTTGGTTCAGTGGCTAAGCCGGTCGGAACACATCCCGCTGGTCGAGGAGGACTACGCATTCCATGACCTGGCGCTGTACTGGATGGAAGACCTGTGGAAAGTCGGCGACGAGCCGGCCGAACCTGGCATGGATGTTGACCAGTGTTGGAAACTCTCACGTAAATTTTTCGATTACCTTGAGGCGAACGCCGAGGAAAACTGGGAAGCACCCAGTTTCGAACTGGCCGATGAACAGGTAGACGACACCGAGCAGGAAGACGACGATTCGGACGACCTGTTTAGCGCGGCATACGAGAACGTAACATACCGCGACAGCACCGACGACGGCTTTGAGGGCGAACTGTTCGACGGCGGTGGTATGGAGACCGATTTCGAACTGGCTATGGAGGGCGATCGAATCATCACGCGGTTGAGTTTTTTGACCATGCTGGCGAAGTTATGGCGTCTGGCCGCTGCGGCCTCGGCAACCGATCAGCTCGACTGTGTGAATCGCGACGACGTGCTGTCCGGTTGGCTCGACCGGGCGATGACCAATCGTCGCAACCTCCTTGAGCTGCTAACGGCGGTGCACCGCTATCGTATACCCGCGCCGCGCGGCGCCCACGAGGCGCTGCTCGATTACGACCGGCGCCTTGGGATCAAGGTAATGCTGCTGGAGCAAATAATTGATGTGTGTGTGGAGACGACCGACGCCGCTACGATGATCCACGCGTCCATGCGGCGCGAGGAGCCGATCGAAGGGATGGACGATTGGGAGCTGCCGGCCGGGCGCGTGCTTAGTGCGGTGATGCGTTGCGATGCGGCGGCGGTGCACAAGACGTGGCGCCGGCTAATCGACGCACTGTCGGACCAGCCGCTGTTGTATGTTTCCCTGATCCACGGCGGCAGTCCACGGCGGATCGTCGCGTCTCGGAGTCTCCAGTGCGTGCTCCGCCGATTGTTTGCGTACCTGCCGCGATTGGGGTTGCTTGGCGAGACCGCTCGGTTGCTGAAAACCGCCCAAAACATGGAGATCGCCCATCCGGTTGGCCACGGCGCGATCACCGAGTTCGATCAGATGTTCCAGATCGCGTGCAAGGCGATTGTCCGGTGCCTGGTCGTCTCGTCCGAAGGCTGGCACGATGATGGACAAGACGAAACGGACCAGCAGTGCAACGTCAATCCAATAGAAGATGCAACCGAATATCTAATCGAATATCTGGAACAGGTCGTCGAATCGCTCCTGCGATGCTGGCTGGACCACAGCAGAGGCGTGCGGCTGTCGGTGCTGGAGACCATAAGCGACAGAAAACACTGGAACGAACTGAAACGATTCATCGAGCGGTACGGCGGCGAGTTGTTCACGCAACGCTTTATGAACCTTGGCAACCTCCGGGCGATCTTGCACCAAGGGGTCGATGCCTGGTTGCACTCTCTCGAAAAAGAACCCGGCGCCGAGGACGAGTTACTGTTGCTTCGCGAATTGGACGGGCGGCTGCCGCGAGAGGACGCAGTGAGGCGCCTAAGCCTGATACTCGAGGCCGTGGCCGAAAGCTACACGGAGTATATCGACTACAACAGCACGACTACGCAATCCGACCGTGGCGAGATGCTCTACACGTTGTTGGATTTTCTGCGGCTTAAGGTCCGGTACGATCGGGTAGACTGGAACATGCAGCCGGTCGTGCTCGCCCACGAGGTGCTAGTGCGTTGCGGCCGGCACGAGGCGGCCGAGGTGTGGCGCGAGGCGGTTGCACAGCGAACCGCAGGCTTCGCCAAGAAATATCTGGAACAGTTCTCACGCATGGCCGGAAAATATGGAATGAAACTGCCGAGTGTCGCCGACCGGCTGGGTGAACGGTTCGTCCGACCGATGGAGATCGACCGGCTTCTGGCGTTGGTCTCCCCGGCCGTCGAGCAGTTGCACAACGGTGAGCAGCCGGAGGCGTTTGCGCGGCTGGAGGCGGAAATTGCCCGGTTTACAGGCGAACCGACCGGCACGGGATTCGAGGTGCCCGCATGGCTCGACGCTTTGGAGCAGGAGGCCGACCATGTGCAATTGCAAGCTGCCGACGACGATGATGACGATCTGTTCGATCCCTATCTGCGAGTCCCCCAGGTGCGACTCTCGGCCGCCGAGGCCGCACTACAGGTCGATGAGATTAAAGTGATTAGTGGATAGTGGAGCTTGACCTTACGGTAAACGGCTGATATCATTTTTGGTTTACACATTGCAAGTTTACCGGAGAATCCAATCCGTGCCGTACGATAGCATCGTTTGTGTCAAGCAGGTTCCCGACACGGCCAACGTGACGGCCGACGCTATGAAAGAGGACGGGACCGTAAATCGGGCCGCACTGCCGGCAATTTTCAATCCCGAGGACCTTCACGCACTGGAAACGGCCCTGCAAATACGCGACCGGTACGGCGGTACGGTGACCGCGATTACCATGGGTCCCCCCAAGGCGAGTGAGGTTCTGCGCGAGTGTCTGAATCGAGGGGCGGATCGGGCTGTGCTGCTGACCGACCGCAGGGCCGCCGCCTCCGATACGCTGGCCACCAGCTACATACTCAGCCGGGCAGTCCAGACGATCGGCCGGTACGATTTCGTATTCTGCGGGCGCCAGGCCATCGACGGCGACACCGCCCAAGTCGGCCCGCAGTGTGCCGAAAAGTTGGGTATACCGCAGATTACGTACCTGGAGAACGTGGTTGACATTTCCGGAGACACTGTGCAGATCAGACGGAACATCGGCAACGGCTGGGAGATCGTCCAGTCGCGGCTGCCGGTGCTGGTCACTGTGATCGACACGGCGAATCAGCCGCGTCCGCCGGCCGCACGTCGTGTGATGCGTTTGAAACATGCACGCACACAGGCCGAACTTGCCGGCATGGTAAGAAACGAAATGCCGGATGACTCGGATGATCGGCGCGATGCAGAGGTCCAACGCCGTGCCGATGCCCTGAAGCAACGCGGGCTGTTGGTCGAACAGTGGGACCTCGACGACATCGGCGCAGAGTTGGACCGCTGCGGGCTGGCCGGCTCGCCGACAAAGGTGCACCGAATACAGTCAATCGTACTGACGAAGGAGGGATACACCGAAATCCCACCGACAGAGGAAGGTACACAACGGTTGGTCCATGAGTTGGTCGTGGATAGGACGCTCGGTTAAAATTTCGGCTTTGACAGTTTAGCCGCCGACGGTACGTCGGCGAAGCGTCGCGCCGGCAAGTCCGACGTGCCGTCGGACGCTAAACGTACAACTATTTGACTATCGCAACCACCGAGTCACTATCCCCTAGTCCCCAGCCCCAAGCATGAAACGCATTTCAATAGACCCGATCACCCGACTGGAAGGCCACGGTAAGATCGACATCTTCCTGAACGAAGATGGAGACGTGGAGAACGCATATCTTCAGATACCGGAGCTTCGCGGCTTCGAGCGGTTTTGCGTAGGTCGTCAGGCCGAGGACATGCCGAATCTGACCAACCGCATCTGCGGCGTCTGCCCCGAGGCACACCACATGGCCTCCAGCAAGGCGCTCGACGCGTTGTGGCGCATCGATCCGCCGCCGGCAGCCAAAAAACTCCGCGAGATGTTCTACAGCATCTTCTTCGCCACCGACCACACGACGCACTTCTACGCACTGGCCGGGCCGGACTTCGTCGTCGGCCCCGACGCGCCGCCTTCCGAGCGGAACATACTGGGTATCATTGCCAAAGTCGGCATGGAGATCGGCGGCAAGGTGCTGAAGATGCGCCGCGACGGCCACGCAATGCTCAAGCTGATGGGCGGCCGGCCGGTGCATCCAAACTGGGGTCTGCCGGGAGGGGTCAGCCGTGGCATAAACGAAGAGCAGCGCACCGAAATAGAAAAACTCGGCCGCGACGCAATCGAGTTCGCTCAATTCTCGCTGCAACTGTTCGACGATATCGTACTGAAAAACAGTACTTACGTCGAGCTTATCACCGGCGGGATCTACACGCATCGCACCTATAACATGGGCACGGTCGACGAGAACAACAAGGTGAACTTCTATGAAGGCAAGATACGTGTGACCGGCCCGGACGGCTCGGAACACGCCAAGTACGACCCGGCCGATTACCGTGAATACATTGCCGAACGGGTCGAGCCGTGGTCGTATCTGAAGTTCCCGTACTTGAAAAAGATCGGCTGGAAGGGGTTTGTCGACGGCGAGGACTCGGGCGTGTACAAGTGCACGCCGCTGTCGCGGCTGAACGCCTCCGACGGCATGACCACGCCGCTGGCGCAAGAAGCCTACGAAAAAATGTACGACACGCTCGGCGGCAAGCCGGTCGATCACACCCTGGCCACGCACTGGGCCAGGCTGGTCGAGTTGCTCTACGCCACCGAACGTTGGGTAGAGCTGGCCACCGATCCGGAGATCACCAGCGACGACTTCCGCGCGCTGCCCAGCGAAACTCCGACCGAGGGGGTCGGATCGGTCGAGGCGCCGCGCGGTACGCTCACACACCACTACACCACAGACGAGCGCGGCATACTGACAAAGGTGAACCTGATCGTCGGCACGACGAACAACAACGCCCCGATCTGCATGTCGGTTAAAAAAGCCGCACAGGGACTAATCAAAAAGGGCGAGGTCAACGAGAGCCTGCTGAACATGGTCGAGATGGCGTTTCGGGCGTACGACCCGTGCTTCGGATGCGCTACGCACAGCCTGGTCGGACAGATGCCGCTTGAGGTGACCATCCGCAACCCGGCCGGCGAGGTGCTCGACCGGCTCTCGCAGTACGTCGGGTAGCCGATTGCGGATTCGCACGAATAATATGAAAACCCTCGTACTCGGTCTGGGCAACCCGTTGGTCTCCGACGACAGTGTCGGGCTGCGCGTGGCGGCCGAGTTGAAACCATTGCTGGCCGACCGGCCCGATGTCGAGGTCGGCGAGGACTACTGGGGCGGGCTGAGGCTAATGGAGCGGATGATCGACTTCGACCGTGTGATCGTCGTCGATGCCGTCTGCACCGGCGCGGCGCCGGGCACAATTCATCGCCTTAAGCCCGACGACGTGCCAACGCAGAAAAGCGCCTCGGCACACGATGTCAACCTGCCGACCGCGCTTCAGTTCGGCCGCCGCGCCGGGGTGCATCTGCCAAAGAACGAAGACATCGAGCTTATAGCCGTCGAGGCGGAAGATATATTGACATTCAGCGAGCGTTGCACTCCGGCGGTCGAGGCGGCCATACCCCATGCGGTCCGGGCGGTGCTCGATATATTATAATGCTGCCTGCGGCTTAGCACAAATGCACGAATTGTCCATCGTCGAGGCGTTGATCGAGCAGGTCGAACGCGAGGTCGCCGATGCCGGCCAAACGGGCCGCATCTCGCGGCTGGAGTTGGTCATCGGCAAGCTCTCCGGAGTAAGCTGCGACGCCGTTCGGTTCGCATTCGAGTTGCTCTCGGCCGACACGCCCCTAGAGGGCACCGAGGTTCACATCGCCGAACCGCCGGCCGTGTGCGTCTGCCACGACTGCAACGAACGGGCCGAAATCGACCAACTGGTAATCGAGTGTCCCGAGTGCGGCAGCCGGAACATTGCTATCGAAGGCGGCCGTAAACTGCTGCTGCAAAGCATAGAAGTCGAAGACCACGTTTAGCCGGATAGCTCGCTCGCCGCATCGCTGTTAGGCTGAACGTATTGCTAGGGCGAATGGTTCATGGCGGCGCAATCCACTTCCACCCGTACAATCTTCCCGTGGAGCCACAATTCGGCCTCGCTTAAGTCAACGTCATCGTTCCACGCGACACCGTATCCTATTTTGTCGACGTAAGCATTGCGGAAAAAAGCGTCGTCTTTCAGCGGTGCAAATGGCGCCTCATCAAGAAGGGGAGTACAGTCATAAACCTTCGTCGTGCCGGTGACGAACGTAACTTTGAGTCGCTTACCGGAAAGAGCGCTGACGGATTCGATTTTCGGATATGCGTTCATCTTTCTCGCTCCACATCGTTTTTTACTCTAAGCCAGGCAACCGCTTGAAGTCTTGGGTCTTCCACATGCCAAGAAGTTCGGCCTGATGTTTTCCAGCCCACTCGCGAACCAAACGATTGGCTCGCCGTGGGAGGTCGCCTTCAATCATTTCGAGCGTCTGGATGTCAAAGACTCCGTTGTACTCGCCGTATATTGCATGAAAGTGAGGAATTCCATGCTCCTTAAAATACATTTTAACCGAAATGCCGTAAAATCTCGCAATGACAGGCATGATACTTATTTCACTCATAACTCACTTGAGTTTATATCTCATCCAAAGCCCGTTCAGCAGCAACCTCCATCCAACCTTCTGCTGCCTCGCGGATGTTTGCCAGTGTGTCTTCAAATGTATCACCCTCGGAGACGCACCCCGGCAAGGCCGGCACTTCCGCCCAGTAGCCGCCTTCTTCGGCGGGATGAACCATTATCTTTAATTTCATGGGGTTTCTCCAGTCCTGCACTTTCTGAGAAATGAACTTTG
>DAOWNK010000144.1 GCA_030642635.1 Pirellulales bacterium | reverse complement strand
GCCTTTATGATAATTTGGTGTGGGTTTTCAAGTTCCGAAACACATGCATGACCGGCGGCGATGTTCTGAATGTGTTTTATGTAAGAAATATCGTCGGGGCAGTCCGCAAGCAGACAGGGAGCCGATGCACGCACGAATCCGAGTTGCGTGTAGATGGCGGGAACAGGATTCTTGCGATACGCGTCCAATGCACCTTCTCAACATAACAATCAAGATAACTGGGCACACGGCTCAACAGAGTTAAGGTGGTATTCCGTGGACACAACACCAATTTTCGTTGGTTCGGGAACGGCCTAGCTCTTGGGGACATAGATTGCGGCCGACGATTCTATCGAGCTTGTCGATGAATTGCTGCCCGCCGAAGCACGGTTACGTACATCCGGCCACTCGCCCGGCGGGCAGCTTTCCAACAACGCTTATTATTACAAGTGCCACATTCGATTGTCAATTACCGCCCGCCACCGATCAGGCATGCGCAGAACGAATTAAAATTGCCTGGCCAATTCCCGGTCTTGCAATTAGCCGCGTGGTGTGATACATTTGTCCACGTTGGAGCAGTATGCCGACGCAGTTACGGAGAATACGGAGAGAAGATGAAACCACAGATAAACACAGATAAACACGGATGAGAAAGGTTGCGGATTAGTAATCCGACTCTCATATATCTGTGTCTATCCGTGTTTATCTGTGGTTTCACTTGTTTTTTGTCTCCGTGGTGAACATAGTTTTGCACGTTTTGGGCAGCCAAAGCGGGTGCAAATTCCATCGGACCTAAAGTGGTCGCACGGCAATACTTACGACGATCCGTCGGGGTGTGAATTGCACTTGACAACAAATCCCGCCGGTGCAAAATGCAAAACACCCATCGACGCAACTACCTGACCGGCAATCACTTACGCACGCAAAGGACAACACCAAGGGCATTTTGCACGCGGTGAAACAATGGCAGGCAAAAAGGTATAAGCCATCAGCAGTCAGCTATCAGTAGTCAGTCTGAAAATCTACAAACAATGTTGTTTGCAAAAGCTGAAAGCTGAAAGCTGATAGCTGACTACTGACCACTGACCACTTCCCCCGTTATATCTCGGCCCGGTTCTCGCCCTGATATCTTAGAGGTATGCTGCTCCCATGACGAACGATACCAAAACGTCGATCTCCCGCCGGGCCGATGCCTGGGCCGTATTGGCGGCAATGGTGCTGCCGACGCTGACCACGTGGCTGTATTTCGTCGTGCTGCAAGGCGCGGCCGAGACCGTGCAACAGTGCGTCTTTGCGGCCGGCAAGCTGTTGCAGTTCGGTTTCCCGATCGTCTGGGTCCTGGCAGTCCGTCGAGAACGGCTGCAACTGCGTCGGCCGGATTTCGCAGGCGTGGCGCTTGGGATCGGATTCGGTGTGCTGGTATGCGTGTTTATGTGGCTGACGTACGAGCAGTGGCTTAAACCGGGCGGATGGTTCAATCAGACCGGCCAGCCTGTCTATCGAAAGATATCCGGTTTCGGCATCGACTGCCCGACGAAGTACGTCGCCATGGCGATCTTCTACTCGCTGGGACATTCGTTCCTTGAGGAGTATTACTACCGCTGGTTCATCTTCGGCCGGTTGCAGCGGATGGTTCCATTTTGGGCTGCTGTGGTTGTATCGAGTCTTGCCTTCGCAGCCCATCACACGATTGTGTTGGGAATTTATTTCGGGTGGTTTTCGTGGATGACGATATTGTTCTCACTGGCGATAGCCGTCGGCGGTGCTGCTTGGGCGTTGATCTACCAACGCAGCAACTCGTTGCTCGGGCCGTGGCTCAGCCACTTGCTGGTCGATGTTGCTATCTTTATGATCGGATACGACATGGTCGGTGGTCTTCTGACGTGACATGTAGGGTGCGTGCAACGCACCAACCCCGGCATGTTGTGGTGCGTTGCACGCACCCTACGGAGTAACGCTAACCGTCCTTCAACTTCGCCAACTCCGCTTCGGCCTTTGCGAGTTGATCTTCCAGGCCTTTCAACTCGCCGGGGTCGTCCATTTGTTGCCTCGCCCCGGCCCACTGGCCGCGGAGTTTTTGGATACGCTGGTTGAGCGTTTGGATTTTCTTTTTAGTCTTTTTGTCCATGATTGATAGTATTGGCGCGACCACCGGTCGCGGCTTTGTGTGATTGTTTTAAGTTTCTTTCATCAATCGATCGACAAGTTCCAGTGCCTCGTCGCGTGTATGAATCTCTTCGTCCAACTGTGCGGCTCGGACGCGATCCAGCAACAATCGGTACTTAGGCCCCTGCGGCACGCCGATTTCGTGCAGGTCGTCGCCGGTCAGCAGCGGCGGCGGGCTGAGTTTCTCCGGCGGTCGCTCGAGCAGCGATCTGCAATACGCCGCCTCCGGGCAGCCGGGCAATGCCGCCTCCCTAAGCGCCAACAGGTCCTCGATCCCCTCAGCGACCACGATCGGCTGCAAGGCGGACCACCGCATCGACCGTGCGTCGTCCAGGGCGTCGAAGTGCCCTATGAGCCAACCAACCCGATCTGCTTCCTTGTTCGACAATCGCCACCGGTTGCAGGCCCGTCTTGCGGCGGCCGTATCGACCAGGCCGTAGAGCATCGAGGCAAGCGCCAACGGAAACCCCGGCCTATCGAGCCGATTTATCACTGCCAGGATCGGCTCGATCGGCTCGCCCGTGGTCAGCTCAGGCAGGACCGCGTCGGCCAGACCTGTATCAACAAGCAGCCGCACCGCTTCAGCCCTGGCCGAAGAGGCCAGCATCTCGCGCATCTCCATGGCGATCCGCTCCGGGCTGACGACCGTGATCTCGGCGGCCATTTTGCGCACTGCCTCAAGCGTTTCGGCCTCGATAGAGAACCCCAGCGTTGCCGCGAATCGCACCGCACGGAGTAGCCGCAACTTGTCCTCGGCGAATCGTTCGCACGGCCGGCCGATCGCCCGGAGTATGCCGCGCTGAAGATCATCGCGCCCGCCGACAAAGTCGATCACCTCGTCGGCAATCGGGTCGTAGAACAGGCCGTTTATGGTGAAGTCGCGGCGTGCGGCGTCTTCCTTGGCGGAACTGAACGTAACGCTATCTGGATGTCGGCCGTCGCTGTATGCGGCGTCGCGGCGGAATGTGGCGACCTCGACCTGACCGGCTCCCTTCGGACCCAGCACGTGGATAACACCAAACGCCGCACCGATGGCCAAAGTGCGCCGCCGGCCGAACAGCCGGCGAATTTCATCCGGTACGGCGCCTGTGGCCACGTCGTAATCCTTCGGCGCCCGGCCGAGCAATCGGTCGCGCACACAGCCGCCGGCCCAGTACGCCTCGAACCCAGCCGTGCGTAGTTTTTCGACGACCTCGACGGCAAGTTCGCGTTGGTTTTCGGGTATCAACATCACAAAGCCGCCGTACCGGCGGCTGCTAAACAGTTGGTGCTAAACGGTTGGTGTCACTGTATCGACTCTTTTGCTAAGCCGCAAGCGGCGGTGTTGATCGCACGGTCGACCGTTTCGATCACACGCCGTCGCGAGTCGTCGTCCCATGGGAAAGTATACTCCAGCCCGCCGCGTAGAAAATGCAATGCCAACTCGACCGGACCCCGGCCGAGTATCCGCTCGGTCGCCAGGGCATACAGGAGCATTTGCATCTCGTATCCCTTCGCCACCGATGCGACGTTGCCCTCGTCCACCCGGTTGGTTTTGTAGTCGACCAGGCGCCACCGGCCGTCGGAATCCTGGTAGATGCAGTCGATGAAGCCTGGTATGTATCGGCCGTCGCGGTCATGGCGGTCGTGGTTCTTGTCGTCGGGCGGCCACGCCAGCAGGAACTCCAATTCCGGATACACCCGCTTGGCGGCTGCAATCGGGGCCGCACGAGGCGAGGCAAGAAACCGCTCAACCATGTCGATCGGCTCGTCGAGAATATCACCGTCGGCGTCGATGAGTTGCTTCCCGGCACAGCGGCGGACCGTCTCGGCGATCTCCGCCGGATTGCCGAAGTCGATCTCCTCCAGCACGGCATGAACCAACTTGCCCATCTTTAGTGGATCGATCTTCTGTGATTGTATCGGCGGCCCGTCTTCAAGCGGATCGGCCGGCGGCACGGTATCTACCGCGTGAAACTCGCCGGTCAGCCGTGAGAAAGAGTATTGTCGTCGGGCGGCATGGTCTCGCGGCGCCGGGTCGATGTATTTCGGTACGCGGCCCCGGCCTTGGGCAGCCATCTTGCCGGCCTGCTCGATTACTTTTTTCAAATCGCGGCGGAGAGCCGCTTGCGGCTTAGCAGTAGTTTGTGCCCCCCGACGCAGTCGGGGTGCTCTAACAGCAGCATCTTTTGTAGTCCCGTCGAGCAGGTCGAACCGTCGGCCGAGCAGTTCCATCCACGGTCCGGTGACTTTGCCAGGCTCGTCTACACCGGCCGAAAGTACAAGATAATCGGCAGCTCGGGTAACGGCTACGTAGAGCAGCCGCACCAATTCGGCGTCTTCCTCGTCGCTTTCGGCCAGTCGGTACAGGTCCAGCCCGCTTTTTGATTCAGATAGTTTTACCATTGGGCCTAGCTGCAGCGTAAAGGCGACCGTAGCGGTGGAACCGCGACGGCGTCGGTCAAGGTCCGGCACGACCACCACCGGAAACTCAAGGCCCTTCGACTGGTGGATCGTCATCAGCCGGACCACGTCGGTCGATTCGCCGTGTGTGGCCGCCAATGCTTCGTCCGGCTGCCGGGCGACAAACTCCGAAAGCTGTACGATGAAGTCCGAGAGCGTGAATATGCCCGAGCGGTCGAAGCTGCGGGCCTGCTCGATCAGCTTCTGCAGGTTGGCCAGCTTTCGGGCGCCGAGGAACTCGGCCGGCAAGATCGCGTCGTAGCCGGTACGTTCCAACGCCTCGTTGATTAGCTGTGCGATCGGCACACGGTCCTTCATCGCCCGAAGCTCGCGGAGCACCCCGGCGGCGAACTCCACCCGGCTGCGCTGCTGGCCGGTAATCTCCGCCGGCAACTCATCGGCAAACAAACCGTCCGGGTGTCCGGCAAGATGGAAAAGCGTCTCGTCGAGCAGGTTGAAAAACGGGCTGCGCAACACGCCGGCCAGGCTGATCTGGTCGCACGGGCTGTCGATCGCCCGGAGCAGGTTCAGCAGATCGAATACCTCCTGCTGAGAGTAGAACGCATGGCCGCCGACCAGGTAATAGTCGATGCCGTACCGCCGCAGCGCTTCTTCGTAGATTTCGACGTTTGAAAGCGCCCGGAACAGCAGTGCCACGTCGCCTGGTCGAACCGCACGTGCAGCCGGGCTGCCTGCTTCGGCGGCATTCTCGTCCCATACCAATTCCTCGCCCGAGTCGAGCATGACTCGGATACGTTGTGCGATCCGGTCGGCCTCCAGCCGCCGCAGCCGTTGAGTTTTGCCAAAATCGTCGGATTCTGTTCCGTCGGATTCTGCCCAAAGGAACTCTATGGCTGGCTGAGGACTCACCTGTGGCCGATGCGGACGCAGAGGCTCGTAGTCCGGGCCGAACTCCTCGCAAAACAGTGCGTTTACAAAATCCAACACCGCCGGCTGGCTGCGAAAGTTAAGCGTCAGCGGCAGCCGGCCACGCTCTGGCGCCTGCTCTCGGAGTTGTCGGAACACTTGCGGCCGGGCGCCGCGGAACCGGTATATCGACTGCTTGTAATCGCCCACAAAGAACAGCTTGTCACGTGTAACGTCGCCGTCGCACAACGCACGGACCAACTCGACCTGCAACGGGTCGGTATCCTGGAACTCGTCGACCAATAGTAGGCGGATTTGCGAGTCGAGTTGTCTTCGCAGTGCTGCTCGCTTCGGACCGACCAGCAGATCGCGTGTGCGGATTAGCAGGTCGTTGAAGTCGAGCACACCGAGTTCCTGTTTTTGGTCTTCATACGCCTTGGCAATCTCGGCCGTAACTGTCAGCAGTTGCAACGCGGCTTCGGCCGACGGCGCGGCCTGCTCGGCGTCGAAGCCGACCATCTTCTTCTGCTTGTCGATCAGGTCACGGAGTGCCTTGGCCGACTTTAAGAATTGTTGATATATCTCATCGCTTGCCCACGCCTTTTTCCCACCGCCGCCTTGCACCATGGCGGCTTCTCGAATTTCTTTAAGATCGGCAGCCGGATCGGTGTTCTCCGCCAACCTCGGCAATCGATTCAGTAATAGCCGGAACCGATCGAGCATGACAGAGTTACTTGACGGTCGGTCGCGGCAGATACCAAGCAGCGTTTGTGCCGCCTCCGAATCGACAATCCGCCGCATGATCCTCGGCAGCACGTCGGTGCGAAAACACTCCTCCCATCGGGCGGCCAACTCCACTGGCTCCTCGGCCAGCCACTTATCCCAGTCGATCTCCTGCCGACGGCCAAGCAGCACGGCGATTCTCTCGTGAAGACCTTTCAGTCCGAACTGCACGATCAACTCGATTACCGCATTGTCCTGTTCGGTCAAACGGCGGCGTAGCTGCCGGTCGAGCAACTCGCTCAGCAGCGTACCGGCCTGGGCCTGATCGAGCACGCGGAACTGCGGGTCCAGCCCGGCATCGACGGCATGGGCACGAAGCAGCGAGCCGCAAAACGAATGGATCGTGCTGATCCGTGCAGAGTCGATCTCACGAACTAACTCCAACCAATGGTTCACCTGCTCCTCGGGACAAGCAAGCAACCGCTCAGTGCAGGCCGCACGAATCCGATCGCGCATCTCCCGTGCGGCACGCTCGGTGAACGTGATCGCCACTACCTGGCCCAGCCGTGTTCGCCCGAAGGAGTCGGGGGCAAGCTGCGCAAGGAACCGCTCGGTCAACACGAACGTCTTGCCGCACCCGGCGCCGGCCGAAAGTGCAACGGACGTGTCGCGCGTGGTGATTGCTCGACGTTGTTGATCGGTTAATACTGTCATATCTTCTCCAATGAACGCACCTGGTTGATCCGACAGACGGTACTGAACGGGCAATACCCGGTGCAATCTTCATCTGCACTGCAAACGGGAAACCGCCCGCCGCGAATACCGCGGACCAACGCCACGATAGTCTCGCCCAGCGTCGAGCGAATTTCCTCCCACTCGGGTTGCGGCGCCAGCGTGTCGCCCTCCGACTTGTGCATTTTAAGCACCGCTCTCGGTGAAAAACCCTTGCCGCTAACCGACCAGTAGCCGGCCTGCCACGGAACGGCATTGCGGTCTTTAAGCAGCAACTCGGCGACGGCCATGGCGTAGACTGGCAGTTGCAAGGTCGTGCCGGCGGCGACGCCCTCCAACGTCACCCGCTGTGCCCTGCCGGTCTTGTAATCGATTACGTTGAACACCGCATTGCCGGCCGCACTGCCGGTGTCGATCCGGTCGATCCGGCCCGAGAGGCGGACGGTTTGACCCTCGGTGGTAAACTCCAGCGGCCGGTCGGTAGACGGCGGCGATTCGTCGCCGGCGGGCAGACCGAACGACACCTCGAAAAACTCCGGCCGGAGCGGTACATTTTCCTTCTGCCATAGCTTGTCGTAATCCTTGTGCTGATCGCAGTAGTCGGACATCCAGCATGTCAGCAACCGGCGGTCCACCTCCCTGAGCGCACTCTCGACCGGGCCGGTCTGTTTGTTACCGAACCGCTCGTCGAGCACCTCGCCCATCAGCCGGTCGAATTGCTCGGCGTCCAGTTCCGACGGCGAGGCCGGCCTGCCCAACTCCTGGTTCACACGACGATGGAACGATGCCAGCACCTCGTGTGCAAGCCTGCCGCGCTGGAGGAAATCGACCTTCAGGGCAATATCCTCTATCGGCTGTAGCCGAAGAATACGTTCCATGAAGAACCGGAACGGGCACGATGCGTATTGCTCCAATGCGGTTGCACTGAAGGTGCGCTCCGGGCCGAACCGCTCGGCGAGCCTTTTGCCGGCCTCATCGCTTGTCAGTATCCCTTCGGCCGGTGAGAAACCATCGCGGCGGGATCGCATGTGTGTAATGTGCAAACCGGCAAGGATGTTTTCTGCCACGCCACGGTGTGCCACTGCTTGCCGAAAAGGCAAGCAGTGTTT
>DAOWNK010000354.1 GCA_030642635.1 Pirellulales bacterium | reverse complement strand
TTGCGTCAGAAACCTGGAAATCATGTTCGAGGAGCGGGATACCCAGCTTTTCGGCCAGTTCTACGACCACGGCCCGGCTGATGCCCGGCAGTATGTTCCGCAGTGTGGGAGAAATGATGGTTCCGCCCTGGACAATAAAAAAACTCGCCGTGCCGGTCTCCGTCACGTTGCCGTCCAGGTCCAGCAGCAGTGCCGAGGCGTCGGGATCGGCCTGCCGCGCCTCCTGATCGGCCAGGTAGTAGTGCATCCGGCTGCGATGCTTCATCGCCGGGTTGCAACATTGCGGCGGGACGTGACGGATCGAGGGGATAACCAGGTGGTCGCCGTGCTCCATCTTTTCGGCCCATCGCTTAAACGGCAGTGGAAACGTGTGTATACAGACGGTGGGTCCGGTCCGCACGCTCCCGGCGTCCATGCCGGCGTAATACGGACTCTCGCCCGGTGTTATGAACAGCACAATCGCAAGCTCATCGTCCGGGCCGAGCAGCTTGGCGTTGTGTTCGACCAATTCACATGCCACTTTGCCAAGCTCCTCGATCGACATGCCGACGTCGAAGCGGACGCAACCGAGCGACCCGGCCAAGCGCCGCAGGTGTTGCTCCAACCGATACGGGCGTTTGTGAAACGTGCGGACCATCTCGGTTACGGTGGCGCCGGTCACCACGCCCAGGTCGTACACTTTCAGGCCGGCCTGTGAGGCCGGCGTCATGCAGCCGTTAAGAAATACAAGCGGTTCGGGCATTTTGGGGTTTCCGCTAAAAAATCAGAATTGTGATTGTAAACTGATGTGTAAAAAGGAATACTACAAATTTTGCCAGACTCCGCCGGAATTCTCAAGGGTTGTTTGTCCCTGCCGCAGTATCAGTGTATAATGTCGGCATGAATATATCACTTGCAAGACTCACCCGCCGCGATCTTCTCCGTACCGCCGGCCCAGCCGCATTGGCGATTGCCGGCCTGCCGCGTATTGTTTTTGGTAATGAAAAGAAAGAAAAACTCCCGCCGGTGCGGACGATCACCCGTGGGCCGAAACACCACTGGTTCGGCTATTACGACAAGCTGGAATTCGATCCCACCGGCCGTTACGTGCTGGGGATGGAGGTTGATTTCGAGCACCGCTCGCCCACACCGGACGACGTGATCAAGGTCGGCATGGTCGATTTGAAAGATAACGACAAGTGGATCGAGTTGGGCGAAAGCCGTGCATGGTGTTGGCAACAGGGCTGCATGTTGCAATGGTGCCCCGGCTCTGAGACCGAGATACTTTGGAACGACCGCCAAGGCGACCGGTTCGTCTGCCATATACTCGACGTGAAGACGGGCCGGCGGCGGACGATACCGCACCCGGTTTACAGCGTTGGTCCGGACGGTCGCTGTGCCGTTGCGGCGGACTTCCGGCGGATCAACGACATGCGCCGCGGCTACGGCTATAAGGGGCTGCCGGACCCGAACCGCGACGTGTTGGCACCGGAAGACTCGGGCATATTTCGGATCGACTTGGATACCGGCGAGCAAGAGTTGATCGCCTCGCTGGCCGAGATCGCCAAGATTCCATATTCCAAGGGAGACATTTCCAAGGCGAAGCACTACTTCAACCACCTGCTTGTCAACACCGACGGCACTCGATTCGAGTTCCTGCACCGCTGGGGGTTTCCTAAATGGAAGGGTGCTACGCGGATGCTGACTGCCGCCATGGACGGTTCGGACGTCCGCATTGTCGACCCCAACGGCAGAACGTCGCACTTCATCTGGCGAGATCCGGAACACATCCTTGCCTGGGCTTTGCATCCCTCGCACGGCGAACGATTCTACCTATACGAGGATAAGACGGGCGGTAGGGTCGAGGTGGTGGGCAAGGACGTGATGACGCAAAACGGCCATTGTAGCTACCTGCCCGGCAACCAGTGGATTCTGAACGACACGTACCCCGACCGTCAGCGGAATCAACACGTCTACATGTACCACGTGGCGACCGGACGGAAGGTTCCGTTAGGTTCGTTCTACCAGCCGCCCGTGTACCGCCGAGGGACTAACGAGTGGCGTTGCGATACCCATCCGCGTTTCAGCCCCGACGGGCGCAGCGTGGTGATCGACTCGCCGCACACCGGCGAAGGCCGGCAGTTGCACCTGATTGATATCAGCGGGATCGTGGGGGAGTAGGGGCCAGGGGCCAGGGGCCAGGGGCTA
>DAOWNK010000012.1 GCA_030642635.1 Pirellulales bacterium | reverse complement strand
TAAAATAAGGGAACGCCGGACTAAGGCCGCTCCCAGAACCCCCACAACAGGGCACAAGCGAACAGCACTCAGCCGACGCTCCCATCTCGGGAGCGCGGCACAAGCACTGCTTCACTTGTTCAAGAGCCAAACGGCTCCAGTTGTGGTTTTCTGAGAAGCAGAAACTTGACGCACGCGCGTCAATTCAAATTGTCAATTTAATCTTATCACCTGGAAGCCATGGAGGCAAGCAGGAATACCAACAATTCCTCCGATTCTGTGAGTCTGACGCTGTCAAACCACCGGCGGCCTTGTCGTGACCGCCGGTCGCGGTTTTATCGTTGAAGCACCGCCGCTCGAATTCTTATCGACCAAGCTCCGCTGCCAATCGACCCCTAGCATCACGGCGTTAATGCCCGAGCCGATACCCAACAGCGCCAGGCGGTCGTTCTTCTTGAGGTGGCCGTTTTCGATGCCGATGGCCGCGGTAATCGGCAGGGCGACCGCGCCGGTGTTGCCCAAAAACTCCAGCGTCGAGTAATCGACCGACGGCTCAAGCCCGAGCGTTTCCAGCATCAGCTTGCGATGTGCACTGCCGACCTGGTGGCAGAACGTCTTGTCGATCTCCCTGGCGCTCCAGTCCATGCAGTCGAGGAACTCGGCGAAGGTTTCCCGCGCGGTGGCGATTCCTTCGCGCATGAGCGTCTCGCTGTCGGTCTGCATGAACTCATCGAGACCTTCGCTTTGGCACAGTTCGCAGCCGGCGCTGTTTATTCGGGCCACCCCGCCGAGCAGCCGGTTGCCGGTGCGGCTCAGTTCGCGGTCGCACAGCACCACGGCCGCGCTGCCGGAGCCGATCGTAAGCGAAGCGATCGCTGTCTTGATGTCGTTGCGGCTTAGCGACGTGTCGGCATTTAGCCGCTCGACGGTCGTCTCGACCAGCGACCGGCTGTTCTCCGTGCCGACGACCACGCCGGCACGTATCTGGCCAAGCTCGATCATGTTGGCCACTTGCACCATACCGTTGACCAGCCCGAGGCATGCGTTCGAGACGTCGTATACGGTGCACTCATCCGGCAGTCCGAGCCGACGGTGTACGCCGCAGGCGGTGGCCGGTTCCAGAAAGTCGCGGCAGACCGAGCCGTGTATCAATGCCCCGACGTGTTGCTTATCAAGCTCAGCGATTCGGATCGCCCGCTCGGCCGTCTCGACGCTCTTTTCGCTGGGCGGCATCCCGAGCGGCCAGAACCGTCGTTGGGCAATGCCGCTTATCAGTTCCAGCCGGCCCTCGGGCAATCGCAGCCGCGTGTAGAGCGGTTCCAGCCACGTCTCGATCTGCTCGGAGGTGATCTCCTCCTCGGGTAGCGTATACGCAAATGCTTCCAGGCAAACGTTTTGATATTGCATCGATCCCACGTGCATCAACATAGCCAGTGTTGGTGAAACAGTAAAGGTACACATTGAAGCTTGCTATGCTAGCAACCACATTATGTTGTGGGCAAAAAATTCGCTCTCCACAAAATAGGGAATTTCCTTGCAATACTTTTCCTAACCCGTAAACTCCCATGTGATTTGCAGCCTGCACTGAAAGGAGTCGCGCCGAAGTTCAAGCTTTCCTGCCTAACGGACGCAAAAAGTGTCCACGAAGGAGTGCAAAATGGCTGCTGTTAAACCGTTGATCGGCATCAACGTCGATTATCGTTCTGCGCGGAAGGATTCACCCGCGTTCGCTTTTCTGTATGCCGGCTACTTCGACTCACTTATCAAGGCCGATGCTGTTCCGATCATCATTCCGCTGCTGGAAGACGAAGATGATTTAACTCGTGTGCTCAACCTGTTGGACGGTGTCGTGCTGTGCGGCGGCGCCGATCTGGACCCGCGCAACGACGGATATATGGTCCACCCGTCGATGCGGCTGCTGGACGGCCGCCGCGAGGAATTCGACCGGATGCTGATGCGGCTGATTGCCGAGCGGAAGATGCCCGTGTTCGGCATCGGCAGCGGCATGCAACTGTTGAACGTCTCGCAGGGCGGAACCCTTCACCTGCACATTCCCGAGGCCATGTCCCGTGCACTGCCGCATCTGGACGCAATCGACCCGGCACACCGCCACGCACTGGAGGTGGAGATGGGCACGTTGATGGAACGTGTCTACGGCGAGGGCGAGATTCGTGTGAACAGCACGCACCACATGGCCGTCGACGACGTGGCGCCAGGATTCGCCGCCACCGCATGGTGTCCGGACGGCGTGATCGAATCGATCGAAAGCACCATGGACGACTGGTGGGTGCTGGGCACCCAATTCCACCCGGAAAGCGACTCCGCCTCGGCACTGGACCTGCGAATCTTCGAGGAGTTCATCGCAGGCATCACCGGCGAGGTGATCGAGATGCGCATGGTCGCTTGATAGAAGCCGCGAGCGGTTTTTTGTGTGTGCACATTTACAAAACAAGATAAACTGGGGAATATAGGTCGTAAATGCCGATATGCAAATCTGTGGCGACATAATAATCCATTATTCAGCATTACCCACCCCCCGATGAGTGTACCCACACCGCACTACCTGTTGTTTTCCGAGGCCGATCGTAACGACTGCTCCGGCCGTTGGCGGTTTGTGCTCCGCTCGGACGACGGCTCGGAGGAGTTCGAGGCGGCCGATGTCGAGCCGAACCTCAGCGGCGAGCGGCTCAAGCTGCTCACTGTCATCCGCGCCCTGGAAGCGCTCGACCAGCCTTCCAGGGTCACGTTGGTCGGTTCCAGCCGGCATATTCGTCAGGGTGTTCAGTACGGTCTGTCGCAGTGGCGGAACAACGGTTGGCGGTGGGAGTTTTTCGGCGAGATGGTGCCGGTAAAGAACTGCGACCTGTGGCGGCGAATGGATCGTGCTTTGCAGTTTCACCGATTGGAATGTTGTTGCAGCCGCCGGTTCGATCCGCCACATACTGCAACCGTCGACAAACGGGTGCACGACTGGGCAAGATACGGTAGAATTCCGGCTTACAACAAAGTCGCACATGTTTTCGTCCATTTAGCCGGCGTGCTTGCACGCCGTGTTGCGTGAAAACACAAGTTTACTGCAAGGAGGCGTAGGTGCATACAACCTTGGCACTGGATAACATTGCTCAACTCGTAGAAGGAAGGCACGAAAACCCGTTCGAGTTGCTCGGTCCACATGAAGTATGTGAAACCGGGCGTCGGGCGTTGGCCGTAAGGGCGTTTTTGCCCGATTCGACCAGGGCGTGGGTAGTCGATCCGGCACATACGATGCGTTCGCTGCCGATGCGACGCATTCACCCGGCCGGGTTGTTCGAGGCCATTTGTCCTCATCCACGCGGTAACGGCACGACCAGATACATGATCCAGGCGGCCGATCAACAGGGGAGAAAAAGCATCATGCACGACCCATATTCGTTTCCCCACCTGCTGACAGATTACGATCTGCACCTGCTGAACGAGGGCACGCACTGGAAGTGCTACGACCGGCTGGGTGCACATTTGCGGACGATCGACGGTATAGACGGCGTGAATTTCGCCGTCTGGGCGCCGAACGCCACCAGTGTGAGCATAGTCGGAGACTTCAACTCGTGGGACGGCCGTCGCAATCCCATGCGCAAGCACATCCCAAGCGGATTTTGGGAGCTGTTCGTCCCGGGTCTTGGCGAGGGGACGCTCTACAAGTTCAATATCCGCCACCACGACCAGGTATTTGAGAAGGCCGACCCGTACGGTTTTGCCGCCGAGGTGCCGCCGCTTACTGCATCGAAGGTGGTGGACCTCGACAGATATCGTTGGCACGATGCGCAGTGGACGGCCCGACGCGAGCAAACCGACTGGCTGCACCAGCCTATCTCGTTTTATGAGGTGCACCTAGGCAGTTGGAGGAGACCGGGCGACGATCCTACTCGATGGCTGAGTTATCGTGAGCTTGCACACCAACTGGTCGACTACTGCAAGGAGATGGGCTATACGCACATCGAACTGCTGCCGGTAAGCGAGCATCCGCTCTCGGCAAGCTGGGGCTACCAGACGGTCGGCCACTATGCAGTGACCAGCCGTTACGGAACGCCGCACGATTTCATGTACTTCGTCGACCTGTGCCACCAGAACGACATCGGCGTGTTGCTGGATTGGGTGCCTGCGCACTTCCCACGCGACGGGCACGGACTGCGGCGGTTCGACGGCACCGCGCTGTACGAACACGCCGATCCGCGCCAAGGCGAACACCGCGATTGGGGTACGCTCATCTTCAACTACGGCCGGCACGAGGTCCGGAACTTCCTTATCTCCAACGCGCTGTTCTGGATGGACAAGTACCACATCGACGGGATTCGGGTAGATGCCGTCGCCTCGATGCTGTATCTGGACTACAGCCGTGAAGAAGGCGACTGGCTGCCGAACGAGTTCGGCGGACGCGAGAATCTTGCGGCCATATCGTTCCTTAAAGAATTGAACGAGCAGGCACACCTGCAATACCCCGGCGTGCTGACGGTCGCCGAGGAATCGACCGCCTGGGCCGGCGTCTCGCGGCCGACGTACCTGGGCGGGCTGGGATTCAGTTTGAAGTGGAACATGGGCTGGATGAACGACACGCTCGGCTACATCCGACACGAGCCGGTCCATCGCAAGTATCACCACGACGAGTTGACCTTCAGCCTGATCTACGCCTTCCACGAGAACTTCGTGCTGCCGCTCTCGCACGACGAGGTGGTGCACATGAAAGGCTCGCTGATGGACCAGGTGCCCGGCGACTTGTGGCAGAAGTTCGCCAACCTGCGGCTGCTGTACAGCTATATGTGGACGCATCCGGGCAAAAAGCTGCTGTTCATGGGAGGCGACTTCGGACAATGGAACGAATGGGATTTCGAGACCAGCCTGCAATGGGACCTGATGCAATGGAAATCGCACCAGGGACTTAACCGGTGTGTGGCCGACCTGAACCGACTGTATCGCCGCGAGCCGGCACTGCACCAACTCGACTTCGAGCAGGGCGGCTTCGAGTGGATCGACTGCCACGACTACGAAGACAGTACGCTCAGCTACATCCGACGTGCAAAAGACCCGGGCGATTACGCGGTCGTATGCTGCAACTTTACGCCAGTGCCCCGGACCGGTTATCGCCTGGGCGTGCCGGAGGTGTGCTGGTTCGAGGAGATATTCAACAGCGACTCGTCATACTACGACGGCAGCAACATGGGCAACGGCCCGGGGATAAACGCCCAGCCGATCGGCAGCCACTACCGTCCCGCCTCTATCGAGGTCACCTTGCCGCCGCTTGCCACCGTGGTGTTCAAACCGCGTCGTGGATAGGCTTTGCGGTCGGTGGCATCACTTTACATCGAGCATTCGACGAAGCGATTCGAGCGACCACCGGGCAGTCTCCGGCGCGACCTCGATTACGTTCACCGGCGTTCCGGCCGCAAGGTTTTCAATCGACCAGCACACATTGGCAAGCGTGATCCGCGACATCGTCTCGCAGATGCTCTCGGTCGGTGCAAGAAAGTGGATATGCTGTTGGGGATAATCGCGCCGCAGGCGATCGACCATGTGTTGCTCGGTGCCGATGGCCCAACGGGTGCCGGGCAGGGCGGACTGAACCGCATCGAGGATCGCACCGGTCGAGCCGGCCGCATCGGCCAACTCGACAACCTCCGCCGTACACTCCGGGTGGACTATGACCTTGATGTCCGGGTACTCGCGGCGGTACTGCTCGATGTGCTCCGGCAGGAACACCTGATGAACGCTACAATGGCCTCGCCACAGTATAACTCGTCCGTTGCGAATCGCCGCCTCGGTGTTGCCGCCAAGCTCTGCCTGGTCAGGGTCCCAAAGCGGCATCTGATCTGTCTGTATGCCCATAGCCCGGGCGGTGTTGCGCCCCAGGTGCTGGTCGGGAAAGAACAACACACGGCTGCGACGCTCGAACGCCCAGCGGAGCACCGCCGCTGCATTGGCCGAGGTGCAAACGATCCCGCCGTGCCGGCCGCAAAACGCCTTCAACTCGGCAGTGGAGTTGACGTAAGTGATCGGCGTTACGTCCTCGATGTCGATCGATTCGGCGAGTTGGCTCCAGCAATCCTCGACCTGGTTGATCGCGGCCATATCGGCCAGCGAACAGCCGGCCGAGCGGTCCGGCAGCACTACGGTTACACGTCGGCCGTCGCGCTGGGCCAGCCGCTCGGGCCGGTTGGCCAGGATGTCGGCCGTCTCGGCCATGAAGTGGACGCCGCAGAAGATGATCGACTCGCAGTCGGTGTTCTCGGCGGCCAAGGCGCTTAGCTTGTAACTGTCGCCTCGCAGATCGGCCATCGCAATCACCGAGTCTCGCTGATAGTGGTGCCCGAGTATCAGCAGCCTGGAGCCAAGCTCAACGCGCACCCGTTGAATCCGCTCGATGAGCGTCTCGTCGTCGAGCGATTCGTATAATTGGAGATCGTAGGTGGGTGTCATTGCCGGCGGGTCCTTTCAGTGGATTATATCACCTGGCGCGAAGACGGGGGACGGGGTTGCCCTGCCGTTTTCTTTTAACCCATAAGCGGGGTGCCATTAGGGCCATGTGACGTACGTACACGCAATGGGCATCAAAAAGCAGGTATTGACAAGTGTTGTAGTTGTTGTACAATACTTACAGCAGGAGGCCGGTGGAGACGCCACGGATGCTGCACAGAACCACCCGCAGATTGTGGGTAAGGTATGAAAGGAGATCATGAAGATGTCCAAACAGTCCGGACGATTTGGCGAGTTTTTGAAAAAGCTACGCATGAAGCACGGGCTTACGTTGAGGGAGTTTTGTCTGAAGAACGGTTTTGACCCCGGCAACTACAGTCGTTTGGAACGAGGGTTATTTCCTCCGCCACAGAGCGAGCAAAAGCTGGAGGAGTATGCAACGGCCTTTGGTGTTGAGCGTGGGTCCGAAGATTGGATCAACTTGTTTGATTTAGCGGCGGCCGGGAAGGGACAGATTCCGGTGGATATCATGTCCGACGAAGAGCTTGTCGAGAAGCTTCCCGTAATGTTCAGGACCATGCGAACCAAGCAGTTGTCGCCAGAGAAGCTGGATGAATTCATCGAAATGATTCGTAGGAGTTGACAAATGACGTACAAAGCGGCCTTCTTGCCCAAGGAGGTACTACGCGAGAAGGCTGCGGAGTTCCTCGATAAGTCCAATCCCAAGTGTGAAATACCGGTTCCGATCGAAAAAATTGTAGAATTTGACTTTAGGCTGGACATTGTGCCCGTGCCCGGTCTGCAAGACAGCTTCGATGTTGTCGCATACTTGACACAGGACAGGCAGGAAATCCGAGTCGATAAGTATGTTTTCGAGTCGCGGGAAAACCGATACCGGTTCAGCCTGGCTCACGAGCTAGGTCATTTCATCTTACATCCTGACCTGTTTGAACATCTGGAATTTCACGACATCACTAGTTGGAAAGATGCAATCACGAATGGCATATCGGAAAAGGAATACAGCTTTGTAGAGTACCATGCGAATTGCTTCGCCGGGCTAGTGTTGGTTCCGCCGGCTGAATTAGAAGGCGTGTTGTTTCAGTGTAGGCAAAAGTCGGAAAAATGCGGATTGACCTTGGACGGCGACGACGATGGCGTCCGAGATATTATAGAAGGCTACATAGCCTGCGAGTTTTTGGTTTCTGCGGCGGTTGTCCACAGGCGGATGGAATTCGATGGTCTTTGGGAACGACCAAATAAGTCTATTCAGGCCTGATCCTCCTCGCTCGGCACGTCGATCACCCTGGTGTCGATGATCTCGTCGCGTTGGGAGACGATATCGAATTTTGAGAGGAACCACCGCTTAAGCCGCCGCTTGATGATCCGGCGGAACGGCGACATGAGCAACGCAAAGCCGACTATGTCGGTCAAGATGCCGGGGGTTATCAGCAACGCGCCGGCAACCAGGATCATCAGTGCGTCCAGCAGCGGATCGCTCGGCAACCGGCCGGCGTCCAGGGCCTCGTGTGCCCTTTGCCAGCAGTGGAATCCTTCGTATCGGGCAAGCGCGGCGCCGACAACCCCGGTGGCCAGAACCAACACGACGGTGAACGCCAGGCTGGTATGCTGGGCCACCCAGATCAAAATCGCCAGTTCCGCAAGCGGGACCAGCGTAAACAGCAGCAGCAATCGCAGTAGCATGGGGTGGGCGGCCTACTGCATCTTGGTGCTGTTGATCTTGGCGGCCATCTCCTCGAACTCGACAGCCGACTCCTCGGCGCCGAGCCGGCGGTGCATGGAGGCCAGGTTGTCGTACGGCACGGCCAGTACGGTCCGGTCGAGCGAGCCGAGTTCCACGGCACGTTCCATCAGCTTCAGTCCGTACTCGGTCAGTTCGACGGCCTTTTCGCGCTGGTCGGTCTCCCAATACGAAACGCCCATACTGACGAACGTCTCACCGTGCCGTCCCAGATCGGCGAAGGTCTCGTCCGTGTCGTCGGGCTGTTTCAGCAGCGGCACGGCCTTATCGAACCATGAGACTGCTTGCTGGTGATCCTTGTCGCGGATTGCGTAGACAGCGCCCATGCGGAAGTATAGCCGGCCGAGGAGGTAGTTGTCGGCCGCGGTTTGCTCGGTAAGCCGGCTGCCGGAGTTCAAGTACTCGACTGCCCGCTCGCCGTACTTCAGCGCCGTCTGGTGATCGTTCCGCATCTGGTAGATTTGCAATGCGTCGTACAGTGCTATTCCCAACTCCCACTGGAGTTTCGCCTTGCACTTCGGGTCATCGGCCTCGGCGATGAGTTGCTCGCCGTTTTGCAGTGCTCCTTGTGCCCAATCGGTCGGGTCCAGGCCGCCGTGTGTGCCGACACACGCCGCCAGCGCCCGGGTGTTTACCCGAAAGCGATACTTACAACCGGCGCCTTCGTTTTCGATCAGGTCTTCGGCAAACTTGCCGGCCTGGTCGAGCCACCTGGCAACGGCGCGGTTTTTCTCCTTCCAGCTTCCCCAGGCAATATCGTGCGCGGCGCCCAGGTGTGCGTCGATAAGCACCTCCTTGGCAGCCGTTCGGATGGCCGGGTGCGGCTCGGTGGTCAACGGATCGGCCGTTTTGACCGCTTGGATATGGTACTGCACGGCCCGATCGTAGTTCGGGCTCTGGCCGGAGGCGATCAGGTCTCCCAACAGGCACAGTGCACGCGCCTTCACGTGCGGCCGCCGACTGCTGGTTTTCAGGGCATTTTGTGCTTCCTGTGCGGCTTCTTTCAGTCGGCCTGTTTGGCTGAGAATCCGTGCACGTATGACTCGGTAATGCGGATTTGTCGGTTCCAGACGAATTGCCTTGTCGGCGGCCGCCATTGCCGCGTCGTAGTCGCACTTGGCGATCAATATCCGGCTGTGAAGCCAATGTGCGCGAGCGTTGTCCGGCTGGAGTTTCAACGCGCTTTGCAGATCGAGCAGGCTCAACTCCGAATCGCTTTTCAAAGTGGTTTCCGCCCGGAGCACGAACGGCTCCGCGCTGATCGGTTCGAGGATGATTTGTGCGACGTTCATCGTCGCCTTGCCTGTCTTGCGGCCCGGCACGAACGCAAACAGCACCCCGCGTTCCGGATACGCCTGGCCGATAATCCGGCCAAGTTCATCGGAGACCAGCACCGGCCTGAGTTCGGTCAGATCGAGTTGCTCGGCGACGGTTTTGGCCGGAAATGCACGATCCAGACGGATAATTATCGAGGATACTTTGTTTTCAAAGAAGCTTACTTCCACCCGGCCGAACGGGTCCACCGAGTGCAACTGCATAAGTATGCCGTCGTGTTTTTGGAGTTCCCTTGGCGCTCCCCAGGCCTTCTCGACTTCCTCCATGGTGGTAACGCCCGGCACCACCCCGTTGAAGCCGGCAGGTTTGATCGAGGTCGGCCCCGCATCCAGTGAGTCGGGGATAGGTTCAAGCGACGTCTCTTCGGGGTGCTCGGCCTCCGGTGACTGCTCATCGACCGGTTGCTCTGCGGTGGATGTAACCTCGGCGAAACCGGCGTCGTTATCCTCCACTGCCGGTATCGTGTCTTCATCCGTTTGTGCGGTCTCTTGTGCCGTCGCCTGACACGAAAACGCCGCCAAAACCATTGTGCAGAGGAATCCACTGCAAAACCGTCGTACCATTTCAGAACACATGACTCGTTCCTCCTTGAACGTCAATACCTGCATTCCACCGGCGAGACGCCGGTGCCACTGCAAGGGCTAAAATACGGACACGTTGAGGGTCGAAGTGTACTCGCATCGGGCAAGGCGAGTCTAGGCTGGATTCCACAATTTAACCATAAATCGGCAAGAAAATTACAACGCCAAAAGAGAAAATGCGAAACCAGGGCGGGTTGTGCAGCGAGGGCGATATAGGCAATGCTGTTTAGCGGCCGCCGGTACGGCGGCCAAAACACCGGCGCAGCTCCAAGCCGCCGTGCCGGCGGCTGCTAAACAACCATGATAGCGTTACAAAACCCGATGTAACCATTCCACCTGTTCTTCGGTGAACGGCACCGCAGTGCCCGGCGGCGGTGGATCGGGGACCAGGCCGTCGGCAATCGCGGCGGTCAGTTCCTCGATCCCGTGGCCCAGCAGCGCACTGGTCGCTATGCCCGGTTTAGGTGCGCCGGATGCACCCGGCAGGTCGCTTTTGTTGTGAACCACCACCGCGCCGGGCCACGATTGCAGCAGTGCATAATCGTCTTTGGACCACAGCGTGCTGCGATCGAAGACGAGTACGATGAGATCGGCCTTGGCGAGTTTTCTCTCCGTCAGTTCTATGCTTGCCCGATGAAAGGTATCGCTGCCGGCGTGCAAGCCGGCAGTGTCGGAGAGTTCAACCGGCCAGCCGTCCACTGCGGTGTGAACTAAGACTACGTCGCGCGTGGTGCCGGGTGTTGGGTGAACGATTGCCCGCTGGTAGCCGGCCAATGCGTTAATCAGGCTGCTCTTGCCGACGTTCGGCCGTCCGCAAAGCACTACCTGCCACGGTCGGGTAAGATGCAAGCCTACATTTACCCTGCCAAGAAGTTCACGAATTTGCTTTTCGGCCTCTTGCGGCTTAGCATTGCGAATCGACCGCTCGATTTCATCCATCGCCCGGCGCAAAGCGCCGTGGTATTGATTCAGCAGTATGGCAGCCGTACGTTCGGTGCGTGCTTCTGTCAAGGCGGCGTGTGCGGCGGCGGTAATCGGGTCGTCATGCCGAGAGTCAACCCAATTCCGCCATGCGGTTGGCCGGCAGCCCTCCTTCGCCAGCGAATTTTCGATCATCGCTATGGCCGCACGTCCACCGTGGCAGTGCAGTTCAACGGATTCATCCGAGCGCCGGTGCACGACGACTTGTTCGCCGGGTGTTGGGCCGAACCGGCCGAGGACGATTCGGTCGGCCGCATAGTCCGATAGCGGACACCCGCTTTTTGTGCGGAAGTATGCTTCGACGACGCGAGATGCCCCGGGGCCCTCGACAAGTACGGTCGCCACGGCGCCGCGGCCCGGCGGGGTGAGTTGCACGAATCGAGGCGACATTATGTCAAGCTCCCCAACTCGTGCACTGCGTCCACCAGCGCGACGACGTTTTCGACCGGGGTTTGCGGCAGCACGCCGTGGCCGAGGTTGAATATGTGGCCCGGTCGGCCGGCGGCCTGGTCCAGGATTTCCTTGGCGCATCGGCGTATTTCATCAGGCGTGGTCAACAGCACGGCGGGGTCAAGGTTGCCCTGGATCGCACGGTCGTGGCCTATGATCGTCCAGGCGTCGTCGAGCCGCACGCGCCAATCGACGCTGATTACAGAAGGGCCGGCATCTCTTATAAGCGGCAGCAAAGCGGGATTGCCGGCTGCGAAGTGTATCACCGGCACGCCGGGCCGAATCGCCTCGATAATCGAGCGTGTATACGGCAACACGCGGCGCCGGTAATCGTCCACGCCCAGGCAGCCGACCCAGGTGTCAAACAGTTGTACTAGCTGAGCACCGGCGTCGATCTGTGCGTTAAGGTACAGGGTGATTGCTCGGCACAAGCGTTGCATCAGCGCGTCCCACGCGCCGGCGTCCGTAATCATCAGCGACTTCACACGGCGATAATCGCGGCTTGGGCCACCTTCGACGGCGTAGGCGGCCAAGGTAAACGGAGCGCCGGCGAATCCGACAAGCGGCAATGCGTCGTCCAATCCGGCGCGTGTCTTACGGACCGTCTCGATAACGAATTCCAGCGGTTCGACATTTTCCAACTCGACGAGGCGGTCGACGTCCGACGGCCGGCGGATTGGGTTGTGCAGCACGGGTCCTTCGCCGGCGGTGAATTCCAGTTCAAGCCCCATCGGTTCCAGTATAAGGAGCAGATCGGAGAAGATAATTGCGGCGTCGACACCCAATCGTTCGACTGCGGTGAGCATAACTTCAGCACACAGGTCCGGGTTTTTACACAATTCGAGGAAGGGCGTCTTGCGGCGAACTTTGCGATAGTCGTCCATGTAGCGGCCGGCCTGTCGCATCAGCCAGATTGGCGTCTGCCGGGCCGGTTCGCATCGAGCAGCCTTCATCAGCGGGCTGTTTCGCCATGGAAAGTCGTTGTTCATCATCCGTCCTCATGCGCACTAATGCGAAATACGTAACACCAAGGACTGCTAAGCCGCAAGCGGCAAAAAAACAGGCCTGCCGGGAATTATATTCTCGGCAGGCCTGCTAAGGAACAATCTAGTTGGACAAACGTCCTACTTACTGGATAATCGTGCGGCTGACGTTGCGGATGTTACCGCGGTTCAGCGAAGCTGTGGGGTCGTCGGCCTTTGGGGCCGGCGGCAACGGGGCAGCCTCTTCGGCCGGAGCGGCCGCGGGGACGCCGTTACCACAAGCATCGCAGCACGACTCGCAGCAGCAACTCTTCTTGCAGCAGAGCAAGTCGCCAATCGCGTCGAGCAGGCCCAGGTTGGGCAAGCGGACGGTGATGCAGCGCTGCTTGCGGCAGCGCGGCTCGCAACATGTCTCTTCGCAGCACTTCGGCTCGCAACAAGCCTTTTCGCAGCAGGCCTCTTCGCAGCAGGCCGGCTCGCAGCAGCCGCAACTCTTGCAGCTCAGCAGGCCCTTAAGCCCACCGAACAGGTCGCAGCAGGGCTTGCAGCACGACTCGCAACAGGCCGGTTCGCAGCAGGCCTCTTCGCAACAGGCCGGCTCGCAGCAGGCCTCTTCGCAACAGGCCGGCTCGCAGCAGCCGCAACTCTTGCAACTCAGCAGGCCCTTAAGCCCACCGAACAGGTCGCAGCACGGCTCGCAACACGGCTTCTCGCAGCAAGCCGGCTCACAACAAGCCTTTTCGCAGCAGCCGCAGCAGCCACCGTTGTTCAGCCCCAGCACATTATCCAAGAGTCCGAATCCGAACCCTTGGCTGCACAGGGCTACGCTCACCAGGAGCGCTCCAAAAATGGTTTTGCTTCTCATTGAGCAACAACTCCTTTACAATGAACTGGGGGTAGCTTAGGTCCCGGTCTTGCGACCGCCAGCCGGAGTGCTGGAAACATCCGATGGATGAAGCAGCGCCTCCATGGCACGGGCGGGTTCTCCCATGGGCAAGAACCGACTCAAACCTGGTTGTCGATCACTTGACTGGGAAGTAAGGTAGGTCAGCATCCGCAGTTCTACGGTGTACTGCGCCAGGGCCGTCGAGCCACTCCTTGACTCGAAAAAACCGATTCGGTTACCTGACGCGCCCTTTGAACGTGCCGACAAAGCACGTGCAATTCACTAAGGGTCAGATACCGTATCGGTTTGCCCTGGAATGCCCCTTGAGCGTACAGAAACTATTTTCAGCAAAAGGTTTAGGGTGCCTGCTGCGCAAAGATTTCCGTGTTTGTAAGCAAGTTAAAATTTAACGATTGTACGGCTGCTTGGTCGCCGATTTTACTCGGCACCGCTTCGTAATCGGCAAAGTTTACGTGTCTTTACGCATTGTCGCACTCACTGGCAAAAAATAGAATTTGTGTAACACTTCAGCCATATGAGCCGCAATAGCCGTGTGCCTTGCAATACCCCCCCGTCTATCCTATAAAAGGGGGATTCATACTATTGGAGATCATCCATGCAATCTGACGTCGTCATCGAAACCCGAAATCTCACCAAGGTTTACCGCGATTTCTGGGGTCGGCAGAAGGTGCGGGCGCTGAAGGCGCTCGACCTGGAGGTCCGCCGCGGCGAGGTCTTCGGCCTGCTGGGGCCGAACGGCTCGGGCAAAACCACCACGGTGAAGTTGCTGCTGGGGCTGCTGTTTCCCACCAGCGGCCAGGCGTTGGTCTTCGGACGCGACGCCACAGATGTGACCAAAAACGAGCGGATCGGCTACCTGCCCGAGGAGTCGTACCTGTACCGCTTCCTGAACGCCGAAGAAACGCTCGACTTTTACGGCCGGCTGTTCAACATGCCAAGGGCGGTCCGCCGCCAGAGGGCATTCGACCTGATCGAACTGGTCGGGCTGGGCTGGGCTAGAAAACGGCAACTCAAGGAATACTCGAAAGGTATGGTCCGACGGATCGGCCTGGCGCAGGCACTGATAAACGACCCGGAATTGATATTGCTCGACGAGCCGACAACCGGCCTGGACCCAATCGGCACCCGCGAGATGAAGGACCTGATACTGCGGCTCCGCGACGAGGGCAAAACGGTGCTGATGTGCAGCCACCTGCTGGCCGACGTGCAGGACGTTTGCGATAGGATCGCCATCTTGTATCAGGGCGAGCTAAAGGAATTGGGCCGGGTAGACAACCGGCTTAAGATGAAAGAGGTGACCGAGGTCCGCGCCACCGTGCTCGACCAAAGCGCCATGGATGAAGTCCGCCGGGTAGTCGAAAAGCACAACGGAGAAGTCCTTTCGATGGGCAACCCGACCACCACGCTCGAAGAGTTGTTCCTGAAGATCATCCGCCAGAGCGAGGAGCATCCCGGCCGCCGCGTGCGTGGCGTTAATATCGGGGATCGGGGATCGGGAATGGGGATTCGGGAATAGAGGATCGGGAGGGCAATCCCGAATCCCGAATCCCGAATCCCGAATCCCGAATCCCGAACCCCGAATCCCGAATCCCGAATCCCGAACAATGGTCCTAGAACACGCCGAAACACTGCCGCTGGAAGTTTGGTTTCCGTTGGCGCTGCTTAAGTGGCTGCTGGTCCTCGGCGGTGTGGCCATCGCCGGGCTGATGGTCGGTTGGCTGAGCGTCGCTATGCGTCGCGGTCCGGTGGCGGGCATTCGGATCGTCGGCCGGCTGCTGGCCGCAACGGTCGGCGACATATTACATATCTCGCCGCGTCGCGTTTGGGCGCTTAGCTGGCTGGCCGTGCGCGAGTCGATCCGCCGTCGCGTGGTGGTGGTATTCGCCGTATTTATTGTAATCCTGTTGTTTGCCGGCTGGTTCCTCGACCCCGGCAGCACGCACCCTGCCCGGCTGTACCTGAGTTTCGTGCTTACCGCCACCAGTTACCTTGTGTTGCTGCTGGCGTTGTTTCTAAGCTCAGTGAGCCTGCCGGCCGACATCAAGAGCAAAACGCTGCATACGGTGGTTACCAAGCCGGTGCGTCCGAGCGAGATTGTACTGGGGCGCATCTGTGGGTTTACGGCCATCGGCACCTTGCTGCTGGTGACGATGGCAGCGATCAGCTACGTGTTCGTGGTCCGAGGGTTATCGCACACGCACGAGTTGACCGACGACGATCTGCACGCAGTTCAGCACCATGCCCAGGGTCAACCGGCGGTGCGCGAGGGACTGACCAGCCGCGTGCACCGGCATCGGCACCTGGCGACAATTGAACCGTCCGGCCGGGGCCGTATCGCCATGGAGCAGAACCATTGGCACGATCTTGAGATCGAAAAGTCGGATGGAAAAACTACCTACAAGCTCAGCCGACCGCGTGGAATGCTCGTCGCCCGAGTGCCGGTGTACGGCACGCTGCGGTTCAAGGACCGCGACGGCAAGGACTCGAAAAAGGGTGTGAACGTGGGCGACGAGTGGACGTATCGCAGCTACATCGAGGGCGGCACGTTGGCCACGGCCGTCTGGACGTTCGACGGCATCACCAAGAAGCGTTTTCCCGAATCGCTGTTCCCAAAGGGCCTGCCGGTGGAGATGACAATCGAGGTGTTCCGCACGTACAAGGGCGACACCGACGACCCGGAAAACATACCCGGCATCCCGGGCAGCCTGTCTGTCCGCAACCCGGCAACCGGCGAGATGGTCGAGGCGGTGATCTTCACTGCCCGTGAGTTCACAACCGACGTGGTGTACATCCCACGCCGACTACAGACGCCGGACGGCAATGTGCTGGATCTGTTCGACGATTTGGTCTCGGACGGAAAGATGGAGATTTGGCTTAGGTGCGTACAGCCGGCACAGTATTTCGGCGCGGCCCAGGCCGACGTGTATCTGCGCGCCCGCGACGCCTCGTTTACGCTGAACTTCATCAAGGGCTACTTCGGCATCTGGTTGCAGATGGTGTTGATTATCGGGATCGGCGTGCTGTTCAGCACATTTTTAAGCGGTCCGGTGGCCATAATCGCCACCTCCGGCGCGTTGGTCGGCGGTGTATTCAGCGGGTTTATGATGCGGCTGGCGCGCGGCGAGGTCATCGGCGGCGGGCCGGTCGAAGCGTTTATACGTATCCTCCTGCAACAAAACCTCGTTTCCGATATGGAGCCGGGCATGAGGACCACCGTGGCCCAGATGCTCGACGTGGTGTTGGGATACGGTCTGTACGTGGCGGCCTCGATCCTGCCGGCATTCGGGGAGTTCAGCTTTGCCGACCACGTAGCCTACGGTTTCGATATCTCCGGGGCCGTGATACTGAAGAACACGTGCCGTGCAGCGGCGTATTTGGTTCCGTTGTTCGTTGCGGCATACCTCTTCCTGAAGACCCGCGAGGTAGCCAAATGAGTCCTGAAAAACGTCCATTAAAACACGCGAGGTAGCCAAGTGAGTCCTAAAAAACGTTCGTTTTGGCGGAAGATCGCTTACCTGGCGGTCATTGCGGTGCTGTTGGGCCTGCTTAGTTGGCTCGGCCGGCCGAGCACCACCGGTACGGACCGGCACCAAGGCAGTCCCGGCGGCGTGTTGGCGCAACTACGCGAAAAAGAGCAGCTCAGCCAGACCGGCTTGGGTCAGATCGACCCTGCCGGCGAGACCATCAAGCTGGCCACGCTGGGGCTGCGCGGCATTGCGGCAAACATACTTTGGGAGAAGGCCAACCGCTACAAGATGAAAAAGGACTGGACCAACCTGTCCGCCACGCTGGAGCAAATCACCCGGCTGCAACCGAACTTCATCTCGGTCTGGCGGTTCCAGGCGTGGAACCTTGCCTATAACGTCTCGGCCGAGTTCGACGACTTCCGCGAGCGATATCGCTGGGTGATACGGGGGATCGATTTTCTCAAGGGCGGAATCAAGTACAACCAGCGCGAGCCGCGGCTGCTCTGGGACGTCGGCTGGTTCATCTCGCAAAAAATCGGCCGCAGCGACGAGCGCAAGCAGTTCCGCCGGCTGTTCAAGGCCGACGATGACTTCCACGGCGACCGGCCCGTCGCATTGCGCGATAACTGGCTGGTCGGCAAGGAGTGGTTCCAAAAGGCGGAAGAATTGGTCGATTCGCTCGGCGTGACGATGAAGGGTATGAGTCCGCTGATCTTCCGCTCCGATGCACCCATGTGCCAGATGAACTACGCCGAGGCGCTGGAGACCGACGGCACGTTCGGCGAGGTTGCCCGAGGCGCATGGATCGGCGCCGCAAAGGAGTGGGATCGCTACGGTTCGAGCGACATACCCACCTCGTACGGGCTGAACATCCGGTTGAGCGAGCAGGAGCGTTTCGAGAAGATCGCCAAGGAACTGGTCGAGAAACTAGAGGCCTTGCAGCCGGGGTTGCGAGAGAAAATCCTCAAGGACAAACGGGCGGAATTGACCGATGCCCAGCGCGAAGCGCTCGCAATACCGCTGGAGGATAGAACCCAGCAGCAACATAAACTGGCCGCCGAGGCCACTGAGGCTTTGCAAATTACAAACGAACTGATCGCCAGGCGAATTACCGGACCGAAACGCAAGGAGGCGCTTAAATTGGCCAAGGAGGCCACCGAGGCACAGCAGCATGCAACCGTAATCCGCCGATACCGCCAGGTCGTGAACTATACGTACTGGAGCGACCGTGCGAAAATCGAACAGGAAAACGATACGCTGGCCGCCCGAAAACTCATCTATCAAGGAGATCAAGCGCTGGCCGAGGCCGACCTGACTGCCGCACGCGATTTCTACGACCGTGGGCTGGCGACTTGGCGCAAGGTGCTCGACCGGTTTCCCGTGCTGATCGAGGACAATACTTTCGGTTCCGACATGATCGAAGTGATCGGCCGATACCACCAGATACTCGACCAACTTGACGATCCGTTCCCGGAGAATTTTATTCTTCAGGACGTGATCGACAAGCATGGGAAGCGGGGATAAGTTTAGCCCCGGCGTCCACGCCGGGTAAGCACGCCGCGAGAACGCTGCGGCTAAACTAACATGAGCCACCCCAAATTACCGGCGCAAAAAACGCCGCCGCGTTTCCTTGCGGAAAGCGGCGGCATTGAAACCAAACCCCTCGCCGATTGCGACCGGATGCGTCGCTGCGAGACGAGCGGGGGTCGGGCGTGCTGTTGCACTAGCCGTAGTTGACCCCGGCTCACGCCTAATGGTTGGCACCTCCGTCGGAATACCGGGCGAGAGGCTCGATTACAGTATTGTTGGTTGTGTTCTCAGATATCGGCAATTACCTCGTGTCGGCTTGCGGTTGAATAATACGTACGTCTCTTTTACTATTTTACCATATGGAATCGCCCAAGGGAAGCAAGCCGCAAAGTAGGGGCTATGGCAAAGATGGGCAATGTCGGTTGCGCGGGCCACAAAGCCGCTTTGCGGTGGTCGCGTCGGTGCAATCTGTAACATTGGTGGTGTGATGCGACTACCGGTCGCGGCTTTATGGCTAAAATATAATTTACCGAACCACTTGCAATTGCCCATCGTGTAGTATATATTATAGTGTCTGTAGCGGGTCGGCAGCCGTTGTCGCCCGGGCGTCTGGTATTGTCGTTTTTACGTAAGTGCTGGGCGAGTATGTTTCTGCGGGTTTTTGGCCCGCCTTATAGTGAGGACGGCAGCAAATGCCACAAGGTGTTATTAAGAAGATCGTCTCGGATCGTGGTTTCGGTTTCATCTCGGCGGACGGAGGCGATATCTTCTTCCACCATTCGTCGGCGCCTGACGGTGGATTCGACGAACTCAAAGAAGGCCAGGCCGTCGAGTATGAACTCGACGACGACGGCGGCGGACGTCGCGGCAAGGGACCACGCGCTGTGGCTGTAAAGCCGGTTTAGCGCGTACACTAGTGTCGCTTCTTGAATTTCTGGAAGTTCCACCTGGGAATTGCAGACTCCGTTCGACATTTCTGCATGGCGGTTACGTCGTGTTGTGCGGCAATGTCGGTCTTGAGGTTATGTAACTTAACCGGTCGGGTTCTTGCAACAGTCGACCCGGGGGGGAGTTTGTGCGCCTGCAACATCGGCATCACGTCCTAAATGTGTGTATTTTCAAAAAATTGCCGGTTGTTTCTGTTTGCGGTGCTCGGTTGCTGCCTTTGCATCGCACTGCCGGAAATGTGCACCGCCGCCGGCGGGCCGGAAAACGTGCTGCTTGTGGTCAACCGCAACAGCGCCGACTCGTTGACGGTGGCCAATCATTATATCGCGCTGCGCAAAATCCCGGCAGAAAACGTGCTGACGCTGCAGTGGGACCCAAAGGCACAAACCACCGATATTGATACCTTTCGCAAGCAGATTCTTGCCCCGGTCTTTGTGACGATTCAAAAACGTCGGCTTGCACGCCAGATCGATTACGTCGTTTATTCATGCGACTTCCCTTGGGGAATCAATCTCGAAACCGACGCAAAGCGATTCCTGGAAGCTGCGAACAAACTCGCCGAAAATACCGACGACGACGAACCTGCACCAAAACCGACCTGGCCGAAACAACTCACCAAGGTCGGTTCGATCAACGGCCTGACGTACTTGTATCAATCGGTGCTCAAAGGCACGCCCGATTACATCCAACTGCGGTCGAACCGTTACATGCGCCTGCCGACCGCCCAGCAGCGCGACGCTCCGACGCTGGCCTTCGGCAGCTCACAGCATTTCGGCCCAAACGGAGAATTGCTTGATAAAGGCGGTATGCGGTACATGCTCTCGGTGATGTTGGGTGTGACGACCGGACGCGGCAACCCGGTCGGCGAGGTGCTCGACTACCTACAACGCAGCGCCGCGGCCGACGGCACGCATCCGCCCGGTACGATTTACTTTATGCAGAATGGAAACATCCGCTCGAAGGCGCGTCACGATGCGTTCCCCGAGGCCGTCCGGGAACTGAGGGCTTTGGGAGTCTCTGCCGAGATACTGGAAGGCACACTCCCGATGAACAAGGACGACGTGCAAGGGGTGATGATCGGCGCCGCCGGGTTCGATTGGCCCTCGTCCGGCAGCACGATCCTGCCGGGCGCCGTCTGCGAACACTTTACCAGCTTTGGTGGCGTGATGCGCAGCGGCGCAGGCCAGACACCCTGCTCCGTGTTCCTCCGCTACGGCGCGGCGGGCGCCAGCGGCACGGTGACCGAGCCGTACGCCATGCCGCACAAGTTCCCGGCGGCAACGGTCCAGGTGCACTACGCCCACGGCTGTACGCTGGCCGAGGCGTTCTACCAATCGGTACATGCCCCGTACCAACTGCTGATCCTCGGCGACCCGCTGTGCCGACCCTGGGCAAACATACCGAGCGTCAGCGTCGAAGGGATCGAGCCGGGGACAACAGTTAAGGGAACGCTGGTGTTCCGGCCTTCGGCCACCGTACCCGGCGGCGCAAAAATCGGGGTGGCTGGCGGCAGAGCCGAAGGCGATGCAAAAGTGGAGCAATTTCGGTTGTTCGTCGACGGCTTGCTCAGCGCCGAGTGTGAAGCCGGCGGAATCCTCACACTGGACACCACGCAGTTCGCCGACGGGCATCACGAATTGCGCGTCGTGGCGATTCAGTCCGGGCCGATCCGATCTCAAGGCCGGCGGATTCTGGCCGTCGCCATCGACAACCACGGCCGGAAAATCAGTATGTCGGTCTCTCCAGAGGGAACCGTACCTTCTGGCACCCTGCTTACGGTCACGGCAAGCTCGGCCGACTCGTTCGGGATAGTCGTGCTGCACAACAGCCGTTTGGTCGGCCGGATTGCCGGCCATGAAGGCACGGTCGAGATCGACTCCGCCACGCTGGGAACCGGGCCGGTACAACTTCGGGCGGTCGGTCTGGGCGGCAGCGGGCCGAGGAGTTACGTCTGGACAAAGCCCGTAGAAGTAATACTGGAATAATTCAGGTTGTCAATTTCAGTCTCTCTGCGGCCGCTTGAAGCGGCTTGTCAAGGGTCCAAAAATTACACCTCGTCAGAAATGCCGAGGCTAGCAGGTGGACATCTATCCATCCAAGGCCGCAGCCATACAGCCGGCGCGTATCCAATAGATGTAAAACCTCACTATGTTCTGCAATGTATGCTTGCGGCAAAGTTGCCAATAAGCCCAAAATCTCCGCGCGGTTCTCCAGGTTACCGCAAGCCAACTCACCTATTACCAGCGGATGACAAACCATTTGTTCTTGATGAAGCAGAGACTCTAAGCGATTATTTCTGCGGCGCAGGTGGTCAATCCAAACTGACGTATCAACCAGAATCATAATCCTTGACCAGACCGTCGCCTACGAACCGGTTTTAGGTGTTTCTCGCTGCCGCCAAGGTCCGCAAGCCGTCGAGCACTCCGGGTTGCAATCAACGCCTCCAAGCCCAAACGGACCAGGGAGGTTTTCTCCTTGATACCCGTGAGATTGGCAGCTGTTTGTAAAAGCGTATCGTCAATGTTCAGTGTAGTCCTCATATGTATTAGTATGCATCGTCTATGCATGTGTGTCAAGAGATATTATATGGCCTGTCGCAATAAAGTCTGTAACGTGGGTTATAGTGAGCTATCAGCGGTCAGCGGTCAGCGGTCAGCTCGAACCCCCGCAGAAAACGCCGTTTCCAGAGACTGAAAGCTGACTGCTGACTGCTGACTACTGAATGCTGCCGACAGCTACACATCCAAGTTCCTCGCCTCCAGTGCGTGTTTTTCTATGAACTCGCGGCGCGGCTCTACTTTGTCGCCCATTAGCACGAGGAACATCTCGTCGGCGGCGGCGGCGTCTTCCATGGTTACTTGCAGCAGCGTGCGATTTTCCGGATCGAGCGTGGTCTGACGCAGCTCTTCGGCATTCATCTCGCCGAGGCCTTTGAAGCGAGTGATTTGCAGCCCCTTCTCACCTGCGGCACGCACGGCGGCCAGAAGCCCGCGCAGGTCTTCCATGCCCGTCACCATATCACCACGGCGGAGGTGATACCGCGATTCCTCCACGCCGGTCCGTTCTTGCGGCATGAGGCTGTCGATTTCGAACCCCATCTCGTGCAGCTCCGCCAGTTGGTTGTTGATCGAGCGGACCTCGTGTAGCTCGACGATCCGCAGCCGACCGATCTCGTGACCGTCACCGTTGCCGACGGTCCCCTCAGTGCCTGCCGGGGCGTCTTCCAGTTTTAACTCTTCGCCGACCTCGGCCTCTTGTTGTGCGAGGAATTCCTCCAGGTCCTTTCGCGACGGGAACCAGTGCTCCTGGTGGCCGAGAAAGACGTGATAGACCGGCAGCTTGCCGGATTCGGGGTCTTGCAGTGCGGCATGGGTGCGCAAGCCGACGCCGCGCCGCTCCAGCGCGATGAGCGATTCTTCCAGTGCGGCCAGCGTGCGGCACAGGCGTTCCATCTCGTCGCCTTCGATTCTTCGTCCGTCACCCGGCTCGAACACGGCGTCTTGTAAGCCCGCCTCGATCAGCCTGGCTCTCATCTCTTCTTCCGTCTGGACGTATTCGACCTGTTTGCGGTGCCGCACGCGGAAAAGCGGCGGCTGGGCCACGTACACGCATCCGCCCTTCACAAGGCCGTACATCTGCCGGTAGAAGAACGTCAACAACAGCGTGCGGATGTGTGAGCCGTCCACATCGGCGTCGGTCATGATGATAATCTTGCCGTAGCGTCGTTTATTGATGTCCAGGTCTTCACCTATGCCGGAGCCGATGGCGGAGATCATGCTTCGGATTTCTTCGTTTGCCAGGACTTTTTCGTCTCGTGCCTTGTATGCGTTTATAATTTTCCCGCGTAGCGGTAGTATGGCCTGAAATTCCCGGATTCGTCCGCCTTCGGCGCTTCCGCCGGCCGAATCGCCCTCGACCAGATACAGTTCGCAACGTTCCATGTCTCGGCTTGAGCAATCGCGCAATTTACCCGGCAGCGCGCCGCCGGCGAGCACGCCTTTGCGCTCCCGGACCAGCAGACGCGCCTTGCGTGCGCTTTCACGCGCCTCGGCTGCCAGCAGGCCTTTTTGCACGATTATTTTGGCCGTTTTCGGGTTTTCCTCGAGGAATCGGTTCAGGAAATCGCCCAGCGCCGAGTTCACGATCCCTTCCACCTCGCTGTTGCCCAGCTTGGTCTTCGTTTGACCTTCGAACTGCGGTTCCGGCACGCGCAATGAGATCACTGCGGTAAGCCCCTCGCGGAAATCGTCGCCGCTGAGCGCCAGTTGTTTGAACAATCCCTGTTTTTTGCCGTAGTTGTTCAGGCTTCGTGTCAGGGCGGCCCGAAACCCAGAGATGTGCGTGCCGCCCTCGGTCGTACTGATGTTGTTGACGTACGAATGGACGTTTTCAGTAAACTCGGACGAGTACTGAATGGCCACCTCCAGCCCGACGCCCTGGTGCTTGCCGACAACGTAGAGTATATCTTTGTGGACAGGTTCGCTGGCCCGGTTCAGGTGTTCGACGAATTCAAGTATTCCGCGCTTGTAATGGAACGTCTCTCCGTCGCCGGTTCGCTCGTCGCGAAAGATGATCTTCACGCCCCGGTTCAGAAACGCCAGTTCCTGTAAGCGTCGATACAGTACCGGATATTTGAACTGTGTGTTTGGGAAGATAATCGGGTCGGGCTTGAACGTGGTTTTCGTACCGACCCGATCCGAGCGGCCGAGTATGTACATCGCCGATACCACTCCTCGCGGCTTGCACCACCTGGTCTACGAAGTGGTCGACAACTCGATCGACGAGACCATGGCGGG
>DAOWNK010000288.1 GCA_030642635.1 Pirellulales bacterium | reverse complement strand
GTAGTTTCGCTCCGGCAAGCCGGTCGGTAGACCAACCACGAGGTCGGCAGGCATCTGGGTCGGGGCCTTACGTCATTCACTTCTGTTGGCTTAGGTTCAGCTCCCTCTGATCCGCGCCGTGCAATTTATATCGGCAACCGGGGCATCCGGAAGCCAGGGAAAATCCGTAAAATAGAGAAGACGCGTCTTAACCATCCCATTACGAATCCTACCTATTTCCGACACAATAAATCCCGGTAAACCAAGTCGAAAGGGAGCAACAAGCAGACGGACCGTCGTGGAGAGTAATACGACGAACCGTCAAGGCATGGCCTTTATGGCAGGTTCCCCCCTGCGGCTTGCTTCTCGTACGGTCGGTATCACGCGATAACTACGTCGAAAAACCAGCCTTCCGATAGTTTACTTCGCACCATAGCGGGGTAAGACTTTAGAAACTTTCTCAGGTCGTAACGACTAAACCGATAGTGCGGCTGTTGAGGAACCTGACGGAGGTAGCGATTTTGAGCTTGGGGATTGGGGATTGGGGATTAGGGATTAGGCGCACAGGCCGAGATTGTTCCATCATAAAGCAGACGCGCCGTGCAAGCACGGCGGCTAAATGGGCATTGTTTGCTTCCAATCCCCAATCCCTAATCCCCAATCCCTAATCTGGATACAGCCCCCTCAGCTTACCATCGCCCGACAGCCTCGGCCGGCGGTAATTGACGGTAATCGGCCGATCCTTCACCTCGATACCGCCAAGCTTCGGGTCCCAAAGCCAGGTCCACCGACGCAACTGACCCACCACCAGCAGAATGCGGTCGAGCACCTTGGTCCGCTTCTCCTTTTGCCAGCCGCCGTATCGGTTGGTGTACTGCCAGATTTCGTGGCGGATGGTGCTCGCACCTTTCATGTGCCCCTCGTAACTGGTCGGCTTGTCTCGGATGAGCATCACCAGCACGCGGACCGTCTTTTTGCCACCTCCGAGGTAAAGCGGCGTCACCTTGTTTTCATAGTGCCGCGACTTCTTGATATCGTCCACGATAAACTTGCGTACCCCCTGCTCGGTGGTGGCATCCGCTGGAAAGAACGGGTCGAACTCCAGCACCGGCGCGTAGGTCCAGCCCTCGATACGCACCCGACCGGCGGCCATGATAAGCAGGTCGTACTTACCCGGCGGGAGGTTCTGGAACACCCACCGGTTCCCACCCATATTGACTGCCTTGAAATCGACCGCCGGCGCGTCGATCTTCGCCTTCTGATCGACCGGCCGGCGATGGTTGCCGTCCTGGTCCCAGCGGTTCAATGCACCGACGAGCGTCACGTCATGCCAGTCGCCCAACTTGACGGTTACCCTAGCGGCCTGGATCACCCCGGCCGATGCGATGAGGACCAAGAATGTTGCAAGAATCATAAAGCGGTTTGTAAACATGATTAGCATCAACTTTGTAAACATGATTGGCATCAACACAGTGGCACCGGCGTCTCGCCGGTGTGACGGAACTTATGACAACGCTTACACTTGTATTCCACCGGCGAGACGCCGGCGCCACTGTATTGCTGCTAAGCCGCAAGCGGCAAAGATAAAAAACATGAAAAATCGCATAAATGCCGTTTGTTCATCATTGTTCATTGTCGTGCTGACGGCCACCGGTGCGTGGGGCCAGTCGTTTCGCCGGGCCGGCGCCGAGTTCAACGCCCTTCGGACGGTAAACATCCCCTCGGGCAAATCCTATTCGATCGTCGTGACCGATTTCTTCCATCATGGCGAAATCCGCCCGGATGGGAAAAACGTGATTGTTACGGTGCGCGGCGGCAAGCCGGTGCCGATGCGCGTGCTGCAACTGGGGCCGGGCGACTTTTGCCGGCTTGCATTCCAACCGGCCCAGCGCAAGTCCGGCTACGAGATACTTTACGGCGGCGATCCGCCAAAGGAAAATCCGCCGACGCTTACGAGCCGCGACGGCCTGCTGCTGGAAATCCGACGTTACAAAAACTGCAATCTCCACAGCCTCGACTCGGTTCATAAAGCGTTCGATGCCGCAGAGCCTATCGGCGCCGACTATGTCGAGAGTGTGTTTCACTCGCACAATCCGATTTCGTTGAAAGCCGAGCCGTTCTTTAGCCGTTACAGCGGTTATTTGAATATCGACGCGGCCGGCGTGTACGGTTTCTTCACCTCCAGCCGGGACGCCAGCTTCCTGTTGATCGACGGCAAGCCGGTGATTTCCGCCCCTGGTCGGCACGGCCCGATGCGTCGTGCCAGGCGCGGCAGCCGCGGCGACGTGCGGCTGTCGGCCGGGCAGCACAAGTTCGACTACTACCATGCAGCGGCCGGTCCGACGGCGATGATGGTCGCCGCCTGGGAAATCGCCCCGCAAGGCGAGAAGCCCCGGCTGCCCAGGCATATTCCACCCGGAGCGTTTCGCACACAGCGAGTTGCCCATCTGCCGGCCGGCGGCGTTACGATGCGGACGACGAAGCTGGTGCCCGACTTCCTGACAAAGGTAGTTGGCGATGTGCCGCTGCCGGACAACGACGTTCCGATGATCGGCGTGTTGTTCCGCGACGCATCGCCCAAGGCGCTTACCATGCAAGGCAAAATCCGCTGGGATTTCGGCGACGGGCAGACCGACAACCGACTGAACACCGACCACGTCTATCTGCGGCCCGGGCCGTACACCGTCAAGCTGTCGATCAAGCGCGGCGGCCGTACCGTCGAGACGACTAATCGCATTTACGTCGATCGGCCCGCGATTACACGCAGAGGCGACGACAAGAACAAACTGCACACGTTGGACGAATACCTGAAGATCGTCGAGACCTACGACCCGCACACGCTGGACGCCGTCGCGCTGCGGCAGTTGGTTTTGGCATACGAAGCGAAGGCGCTGGAGCTTGTATCACAGTCGAAACAGAAGGATGCGAAGGCGGTGGCGGAAAAATATTTTGCCATGGCGGTATCGGCCGGCAAGGTGGCGTTTTTGGAAAACTCGGCGGCCGACGGAGACGACGACCTGTTTAAGTTGGCCGGGCTTATCGCACCGATTGCACGCGAGCGGCTCGGCGACTCGGACTCGGCCGCAAGGGTTTGGTACGGTGCGTCGCGGCGAATCGGCGCCGCCGATTTGAAAGCGGAATGCGAGACGCGGTCGGCCGATGTCGCCGTCAACGATCTGCCTAACAATACCGCCGCCAAGAAACTGCTAGAGGCCGCCACTACTCACCTGGGCGGCAACAAGGAAGGGGAGGCAGCCGGTAGGTTGCAGCGCGTTTGGGGTGATTACTACGCGGCCGTCGGCGACGGCGAAGCGGCCGGCAAGGCGTATCGGAAGGCTGAGAAGATTCGCCGCCACGAGCAACGCTATGTGGCGAAAACCGCCTGGGGCGGTGCGCACAGCCGCTCGACCGAGGAGTTCATCCGAAACGGCCGGTTCGATCGGGCGGCGGCACAGATTCATCGCTGGTTGAACGAGTTCCCGGCCGCAAGAATCGACGGTTACCTGACGTTGCTGTATGCGAAGTATTGGGCCGGCCGGAAGAAATACGACCAGGCCGTCGCACAGGCCGAACAGCTACAGGCGGTCAACCCCAACTCGCCGTACGTCGACCGGATATTGCTGCTGTCGGCCGACTGCGATATGCGTCGCGGACGGACCGATCGGGCATTGGCCACGTTGCACTCGATACTGCAAGATTACCCCGGCAGCCCGTTGGTGCCGGTGGTTAAGAAGAATATTGAGTTGATAAAGATCGGGGCTAGGGATTAGGGATTAGGGATTGGGGATTAGGGATTAGAGGCTGGGGGCTGGGTGGGGGCAATGCCGTTGAATTAGTGGTAATATCAATGAAAATCAAGTGGCACCGGCGTCTCGCCGG
>DAOWNK010000238.1 GCA_030642635.1 Pirellulales bacterium | reverse complement strand
CTGATGCCGGCGGCTCGCAGCCAAGTGGTGACGGTGCGACGTCCGCTGGCGAACAAGATGCCCAACAACAGCACGGGCAATCGCCAACGGTTGCGGGCATGCAAACCTGCGGCGAGCCACTCGCTCCACTGAGACCACTGTCCTGGAGATTCCCAACAACATTTCGAACTTACCATCCTTGGCTCCTCCATTGTGCGGCTTGTTTTGAAACCGCAGCATGATGGAAGAGCCTTTTTTAGTGTATACCAATTATCGCTGTTTTTTCAGAAAGTGCAGTAAGTGTGATCCGCACACTATATTTGGGATATCATAGCCAGAGGAAACATTTTCTACAGAAAGAAACGAAACATGAGTTCTTCCATTTTAGACATTCGTGCCCGGCAAATTCTCGACAGCCGGGGCAACCCGACCGTCGAAGTTGACGTGGAGACCGTAGACGGCTCGTTCGGCCGTGCGGCGGTGCCCAGCGGGGCCAGCACCGGTGTGCACGAGGCCTGGGAGCTGCGCGACGGCGATAAAAACGTGTACCTGGGCAAGGGAGTGCTACAGGCGGTGGATAACGTAAACGACCGGCTGGCCGACGAGTTGTGCGGCATGGACGTGTTGGACCAGGTGGCCTTGGACCAGCGGATGATCGAGATCGACGGCACCGAGAACAAAAAGGAACTCGGCGCGAACGCCATCCTCGGCGTCTCGCTGGCCTGTGCCCATGCCGCGGCCGATCACTGCGGGCTGCCGCTGTTTCGTTACCTCGGCGGGATAGGCGCCCGGGTGCTGCCGGCGCCGATGATGAACATCTTAAACGGCGGCTCACACGCAGACAATGCGGTGGATATTCAGGAGTTCATGGTCATGCCGCTGGGGCTGGACTCCTTCACCGACGCCATCCGCTGCGGCTGCGAGATTTTCCATAATCTCAAAAAGGTGTTGCAGTCCAAAAAACTCTCGACCAACGTCGGCGACGAGGGTGGGTTCGCTCCGGACCTGAAAAGTAACAAGGCCGCGCTGGACCTGATAATGGAAGCCGCCGAAAAGGCCGGATATGAAATGGGCCGGCAGGTATTCATCGCAATGGACCCGGCTTCCTCGGAGTTCTACGACAAAAAGAAAAAAGTGTACAGCGTCGACGGCAACGAATTGGACTCGTCCGCGCTGGTCGAGCTATATGCAAAATGGGTCGATCAGTACCCGATCTGTTCGATCGAAGACGGACTGGCCGAAGACGACTGGGATGGCTGGAAAATAATGACCGAAAAACTCGGCAAGAAAATCCAGATCGTCGGCGACGACTTGTTCGTAACCAACACCGAGCGGCTGCGCCGCGGCATCGACGAAGGAATTGCCAACAGCATACTGATTAAGGTCAACCAAATCGGCTCGATGACCGAGACGATCGAAACGATTGAGCTTGCCCGACGCAACGGCTACACCAACGTAATCAGCCATCGCAGCGGCGAGACCGAAGACTCGACCATCGCCGACCTGGCCGTTGCACTTGGGACCGGGCAGATCAAAACCGGCTCGGCTTCTCGGACCGATCGCATGGCCAAGTACAACCAATTGCTGCGGATCGAAGAAATTCTCGGCGATGCGGCACTGTACGGCGGGCCGTTGTTCCAGTTGAAATGACGATACTACTTGAGAGCACTGTTTCAATCATACTGCTGGGCATCGCGGCCGAAGTCGTGCTGTTGGTGACACTGCTGCTGACCGGCCGGGGCGTAGTGCTGGTGGGCATGGTCGGCACAGTGGTGCTTGTGGCGGCCGGCGTTGGGTTGGAGTGGCTTGTGGTGACCCAACGGGAGCGTGTGGAGGCGGAGATCTACCAAATCGCCGCCGCCTTTGAAACGAACGACCTGGATGCCGTGCTCGACCATTGTTCGCCCTCGGCGGTGCACTCCAGGAGCGAGGCACGCAGGGCGTTCGGCCTGGTTCAGTTCACCAAACTGAAGATCACGGAGCTTAAGATCGAGCGAATCGACCGGCGGACCGACCCGCCGACTACCAAGGCGCATTTTGTGGTGCTGGTTTCGGCGATGGATCGCGACGGTTCGTTCGGGCACGTTACCCGGCCGATTTGGTTTAATCTCGATTTCCGTCTGGAAGGTGATCGGTGGATGATTACCGGCCACGAGTTGGAAAACGCCCCGTACGGGTTTTAGTAGTGTGCGTGAAACGCACCACGGGATAAATGCAAGGTGCGTTTCACGCACCCTACCACTGCGGCCCGGGATACGGCCCGGGATATGGTCCAGGATATGGCAAATGCGGCCACGGCGGGTGCGGCAACCGGCCCAGCCCATACGGATTGACCCAAGAGCCGAACGGCGTGGTCCACGGTCCTCGCGGGTTGCCCCAGGGGCCGTAGGGCGTCGCACCGGCGCGGAACGGACGCAGCCATTCGCCGTACGGCCGGATCGCCTCGCCTGCGCCCCAGGTTTCGACCATGTGCAGGCGGTCGGCGCTGCCGTCGGCCCCACGCAAACCGGACCGCATGTGCCGATAACCGCTGGCCATATACGTATTGTCCATCGGGGCATACGACGGCTCGGCCGGAATGTACTGCACCACTCGCACCCCGGTCATCGGGTTGTGGCTATAGGCTGATGGTTTGAAAATCCAACTGTCGGCCAAGATGGGCGACGACGACGCGACCGCCAAAACTGCGGCCGTCAAAATAAGGTGTCGTATCATGGTGAGTAAACCTGTTGCTTGCGGAAACGTGTTGTTTATCGCTACTGCATTTGTTCGATCATAAGTGGCGGGTCTTTCGGATCGTATGTGCTTATCTTTGCCGCTTTGTCCGGATCGTAAACGTATCGTTTACCGTTGCTTAGTTCCGGCAGGCGAATTGAATTCTCTTTGATAATCTTTTCCATAAACTCTTCGTGGCTCTTGGGGAAATGTCCGTTCTGTGCTCGATAGATATTCATGGCCGACGGAATTTGGATGTCGAAAGCCATCCGCTGCCTGGTGGAAAAGTAGGCGGCGATCGGCGTGGTGATCGGTCCGGCGCCGTATCCGCGCCCCCTCTTACCGACGCCGACCGCGGCCGGCTGATGCACCGGCTCGACCGTCGGCTCGACCGTCTGATCAGATGCCGGCGGTGTCGGCGGCAGTGTCGGCGGCGGCGGAATCGGCGCGGCAGTATCGGTCGGCGGCTCAGCCGACTCGACCGGCTCCGCTTGTTCTCCGGCACAACCGACAACCATTGCGGTTGCCAGCATCCACGCGAACAAATGTACTGTTTTCGTCTTCCACATCATCTTCCAACTCCATGTCGGCAAGTTGAAATTGCCATTGTTTCATCTCGTCTAAAACAGCGTTCGTGGTCATATTGTAGTCGAGCGGCGTCAGTGTGACGTTCCCCTTGGCCAGCGCCGACAGGTCGGTTTCACACTGGGAGGTTGCGTTGGGCGGTCCGCCGATAATCCAATAGTATTCGCGACCGGACGGATCCGTTCGCTTCTCGTATTTGTCTTCGTATCGGGCAACGTCCATCGGCACCGTGCTCAGCCTTGGCGATCCGTCCAGTGCAGCGGTGGGGATGTTCATATTGTACAGTTGTGGTTCGGTCCCTTTCTTTTCGAGTATCTGTTCGATAATGCCGCGTGCCAGCCGGGCTGCCTTGTCGAACCGTGCGTGCTCGTCGAACTGAAGCGATACGGCCACGCTGGTTATCCCGTAAAAAGCACCCTCGATTGCCGCGGCTACCGTGCCGGAGTACAGCACGTTAATGCCGGCGTTCAGTCCGCTGTTGATCCCGCTTACGATCAGGTCCGGCTGTCGTGGGCAGAACTCGGCGATACCGATCTTCACGCAATCTGCCGGGCTGCCGTCAACGGCCCAACCCCAGCGCTGCTGGGCGTCGAACACCTCTTTTACCGTCAGCGATGTAAGGTACGTAATCGAGTGTCCCACACCGCTTTGTTCGGTGGCCGGAGCCACCATGTATACCTTGCCCAGGTTGTCAAGTTGCCGCCTTATGGCCGCTAGGCCCGGGGCGTATATGCCGTCGTCGTTTGTCAGTAATATCAGCACCTCTGGGGATCCCTTCCGGTGTACGGTTCCGTCCATCATCCTTGGCCACTATCTTCTATGATAATTAGACCGTGGCGGGATTTCAACGGTTAAACACGCCGGTGGCATGAATTCTGGTTGCTTTTTCATGCACGGTGTGGTATATTTGGGTGACCCCCGAGATTTAATCATGGCAACTCTACAAGTAAAAGGCATCGACGACCGGCTATACGAGGCGTTGCGTGCCCGGGCTGCTATGGACAACCGCTCGATCAGCCAGGAGGTAGTAACGATGATTCACGAGTTTCTGGCCCGCCCGCCGCAAGACCCGACGAAAGCTACACGCGCGGCGATTGAACTGGCCGGTAGCTGGCAAGATGAGCGGTCGGCCGAGCAAATCGCATCCGAAGTGAGAAAGGCCAGACGTTCCGGACGGCGATTCATGGATGATAACAATGTATTTGCTTGATACCGACACGCTGATTTTTTTGATCCGTGGCCATTCCAACGTGGCCGGCAATTTCGATGCGCATGCCGCAGCCCCAAAGGCTTTGTCTGCAATCAGTTACGGTGAGTTGATCTACGGAGCAATGAAATCGGCTTATCCTATTGAAAACGCGGCAAAAGCCCGTCGCCTCACTCAACTGTTTCCAATAATCGACGTGTCACAACCTGTAATCGAAACATTCAGTTCGCTCAAGGTTGAACTCGAAAAACAGGGACAGAAATTGGAAGATTTTGATCTGATCATCGCCGCCACAGCCATCCAGTTGGGTTATGCCGTCGTGACGGGCAATGTGCGTCATTTCCAACGAATACCGAATCTACGAGTGGAAAATTGGGCAAAATAACCGGCTCTTCCGTTTTTAAGTGCGAAGTCCGCACTTTTCGAGGGGTTGAGCTTTAGGGTTCAGAGGCCTCGATCCT
>DAOWNK010000130.1 GCA_030642635.1 Pirellulales bacterium | reverse complement strand
TCGAGGAACTTTTGCCCAACCAGGCCTAGCCACGGCCGGACGGTTTCGGCCCCGAGCAGGCCAATAAGTTGCTCTATCCGTGGAAATAGCCGCTTGCGGCTTAGCATGGCCGGCTGTTGATTTTGTGAAGCCGCAAGCGGCTACGATTTGTGATACACCTCCAATGCCTCGGGGAACGGCCGCAACGCACGCTCGAACAGCCCCAACGTGTAGGCGATTGTCATGCCGTAGTTGCAGATCGGCACGCCGGCTGCTCGGCAACGCATCATGCGGCTTAGCACCTCGCGGCGGTTCCACATACACGCACCGCAGTGCACCACTAACCGATAGTCGGTCAGGTCGTCGGGGAAATCATGGCCTTGTGTCGTATTGAAACGTAGCTCGCCGCCGACGCGCTGTTTCAGCCAGCGAGGGATCTTTACCCGGCCTATGTCGTCCTCGATCGGATGGTGCGTACACGCCTCGGCGATCAAAACCCGATCTCCAGGTTGCAGTCGCTCGATGGCCATTGCCCCTTCGACGAACTGCACCAGGTCGCCCTTCTGCCGTGCGAACAATATCGAAAAACCCGTCAGCGGCACCTCCGGCGGCACCTCGGCCGAGACCTTGGCGAATGCCTGCGAGTCGGTCACCACAATCGCCGGAGGATGCTTCAGCCGTTTCAAAGCGTCGTGTAGCTGATCGTCTTTTACCACCATGCAATACGAATCACCATCGAGTAGATCGCGAATCGTTTGTACCTGCGGCAATATCAGCCGGCCCTTGGGCGCCTCCTTGTCGATCGGCACGACCAGCACGGCCAGCTCGCCCGGCGGCACCAGGTCGGAGATGATCGGCGGGGCGTTGATGAACCCCTCGGGCACGGCTTTGATGAGCGCCTCGCGCAACTCGAATACTCCATGACCCTCGGTGGCGACCATCTCGACGTATGGCAATTTTAGTTTTTCAATAACAGCCGCTTGCGGCTTCGCAATATCCGTCTTATTAAACACGACGATGGTCGGAATCTCACGCTCTCGCAACTCGCCGAGTATCGCATCCTCAAACTCGTTCCACTGCCCGGCGTCGACCACGATGATCCCAACTTCAGTCCGATCGAATACCTGCCGAGTCTTACGCACACGCTGCTTGCCCAGCGCACCCACGTCGTCCACACCGGCCGTATCGATAAACAGCACCGGCCCGATCGGCAGCAGTTCCATCGGCTTTTCGACCGGGTCGGTCGTCGTGCCGGCTATCTCAGAGACGATAGACACCTGTTGCCGGGTGATTGCATTGAGCACCGACGACTTGCCGGCATTGCGTCGGCCGAAAAGCCCGATGTGCAGTCGAAAACCTTTTGGTGTGCGTCGCATGGTAGTTCGGGGATCGGGGATCGGGATTAGGGGATCGGGATTAGGGGGTCGGGACTGCTAAGCCGCAAGCGGCCTATGAATTACACCCGATTCCCGATCCCCGATCCCCGATCCCCGACACTCAAAAATACAAATCCCGCTCGTCGGTCTCTTGAATTCGTTGTAACCGATTGATTAACTCCTGTTTCCGCTCGCTATCTGGCAGTTTATCCAACTCGCGCCGGATCGCCGCATCACCGGTCTGGCGTGTTTCGGGCGTGGCGTAGTCGACCAGGTATTCCATCAATGTGCTCAATGCGTTTGGCGTACACATGTTCTGGATAAAGCCGGGAATGGCGAACTCCATAAAATGCTCGCCGGTCCGGCCGAGCCGGTAACACGCCGTGCAAAAACTCGGGATGTAGCCGTCGGTGAGCAGTTCGCGTATCACTTCGTCCAGCGGGCGTATGTCGCCGAGTTGGAACTGCTCTCGCTCCATTACTTGGGCGTCGCCGGCCTCGGTGTACCCGCCCAATTCGATCCGGCTGCCGGCGTCGATCTGCGAGATGCCCAGCTTCATCACCTCGCGCCGCAGTTCCGGCGGTTCTCGGGCGGTTAGTATCATGCCGGTATACGGCACCGAAAGCCGAAGGATCGCCACCAATCGCTTGAATTGCTCGTCGTCGACCATGTATTTTCGGGTCAACTCTACGCCGCTTGCCGGGCGCAGACGCGGAAAACTGATCGTGTGCGGGCCGCAGTTGTAGTGTTTCTGCAGATGCAGTGCATGGGCGACCAGCCCGAGCACCTCGAATCGCCAATCGTACAGCCCGAACAGCGCACCGATCCCCACGTCGTCGCACTCGGTCTCCATCGCCCGGGCCAAACCGTCGAGCCGCCAAAGGTAATCGGCCTTTCGCGTCTGCGGCGGGTGCACCCAGGCGTAGGTCTCGTGATGATATGTCTCCTGGAATATCTGGTATGTGCCGATCTGGGCGGCCTTGACGATTTTGTACCCGGCATGGTCCAGCGGCGCGGCATTTATGTTCAGCCGCCGTATCTCGCCGTGTCCGACCGCCACCGAGTAAATCTCCCGCACGCAATCGGCGACGTACTGCGGCGAATAATCCGGATGCTCGCCGAAGACCAGTATCAGCCGCTTGTGGCCGGCATTTTCCAAGGCCTCGACCTGGGCGCGTATCTCGTCGGCGCTGAGCGTCCGGCGGATTGCCGCCGGGTTAGAACTGCGAAACGCACAGTACCGGCAATCGTTGATGCACCGGTTGCCGATGTAAAGCGGTGCGAACAGCACGATCCGGTTGCCGTACACGTCGCGTTTGAGCCGCCGGGCGGCGTCGAATATCTGCTCGACAAGTTCCGGCCCGTCGGCGGCAAGCAACACGGCCGTCTCGGCCAGTTCCAGCGGTTTCTTAGCCATGCTTTTGGCGATTACGTCGGCGACCTCTTCCTTAGTAGCTCGGCGGCTTAGCAAGGCGTGTAGATACGCCTCGTCGATAAAATCGCACCCGCTGGTGCTGAGTTTCGTTTTGTCGGTTGCAAAGGACATAAGTTCATTCACTTGCGGCTTAGCAGCAGTTAGTGTAAGTGTATTGCTAAGCCGCAAGCGGCTTTTTCATAGTTCGGCGAATCGCCGCGGCCCACTCCAATCCGTCGGCCGATGGCGTTAATACACTCGACGTCAATGTGCTCGGTTGTGTATGCCTTGCCCGGATAAATATCGTACAGCATTCGGTACTTCGACGGTGTAACGTTCGGCATAATTACGTTTGCCCCTCGCGTAAGCCCGAATTTCCAGCCGGCGTCTGCATCGAGCACGGCCAGCGCCGTGGTGCTGGGTATGTTCGCCAAGGGGCATACCAGCCGAGTAAGCGCGATCACCTTATAGGCGGTAAGTTCGTCGCAGGGAACCTGCCGGTCGTCGCTTGCCGACGGCCGATTTTTCGGGTCGGCCAGCGGTGTATCCGGGTGAACCAGATACGGCCCGGAGCCGATCATGTCGAGGTCCAGCGTGCCGAACAGCTCGATGTCGCGTGCAAGGTCGTCGTAGGTTTGGCCCGGGATGCCGATCATCACACCGCCGCCAACCTCATAGTCTAATTCTCGCAACGTGTGAAGTATAGCGATCCGATCTGATCGTTCGCCCGGCCGCGGCGGATGGATTCGTTCGTACAGCATGCGATTGGACGTCTCGAACCGCAGCAGATATCGGTCCGCCCCGGCGGTGCGCCATTCGGCCAGTTCTTCGTTGCTACGTTCGCCAAGGCTCAGCGTAACGGCCAGCGGCGTGCTGCTCTTGATCCGCCGGATCAACTCGGAGATGAAATCGGTCGATAGCATCGGGTCTTCACCGGCCTGGAGCACTACGGTCCCGTAGTCCCGCTCTACGGCTTCCTCCGCACAGGCAACGACTTCATCCGCCGACATTCGGTATCGCTTGACCGAGGTGTTCTCCGCCCGCAGCCCGCAATAGCCGCATAGCCGCACGCAATGGTTCGACACCTCGATCAGCCCGCGCAGATGCACCTGGTCGCCGACGTGTTGTTGCCGGACACGGTCGGCCGATTGCCACAGTTCGGCCAGCCGGTCGGCGTCGGTCTCGCGCAGCCAAGCGGTGATTTCTGCGTGGTTCATGGTTATTGTGATACAACCGTTTAGCCCCGGCGTCCACGCCGGGGAAGCACGCCGCGTGGACGCGGCGGCTAAACGTTTCGCCCGAATAGTTTTTCCTTGGTGGACCAAAGCCCCGCAGAGGGGGTTGGAATAAAATACACTCGCTCGCCGTCGGGCAATTCGTTCCAACCTTCACGGAGTTTATCCGGCGGGTATTTTTTCAGTGTTTCGGTAATGTCGGCATACTGGAAATTCACACCCTTGATCTCCTCGCGCGACATGTGTCCCGGGGCATAGGTTATCGAGAACCGCCCTTCCGACGAGCCGTGGATTAAATGTGCCGCGGCGTGGGCGAAGTCTTGCAGCATCGGGTCGCTACGGTAGTGCTCCATCACCTTCGGCGTGCCGACGTAGCCGTACTTGCGAATCAACCGATCTACTTCCTCCTGTTCGCCGAACCGTTTCAGGCCCGGTGCGATGACGATCAACTCGCCCTGGTCGGCCAGCGCCATTCGTGTGCGATAGATCGCCTTGTTGGCTACCCAGGTGCTGAAGAATTCATCGCCCTGCATTACGCAAACCACTTTTTCAAGCGGCTCGTCCAGCGCCGTGATGTTCTGATCGCGCGACTGTCGGGCGGCTTCCAGGTACGTGTCCGGATCGTCGCCCACGTACAGCCCGGTCTGCACCAACTCGTCCTGCTCGTTTCGGGCCAGAACGATTTGCACGTATAGGTCCGGCAGATCGTCCAGGTAGTCATCTTCGGCCTTATCGAAGCACGCCCGGACCGGCGTGGTGAGCGTGCCAAGGTTGTTTTCGATTCCGCAGCACGCGGCCGCCATGTGCGAGGCGCATATCAACTCCTTGCCGGCCAGCCCGATAAAGTAGTTTTTGTTGTGGTTGGCAAACCCCAGCACCTCGTGCGGCACGACGTGGCCGACGTTTATGACCAAGTCCCACCGCTGTTCGATCAACATGCGGTTGAGCACGACCGGCATTGGCCAGTCGGCCGCATCGCCGGTGGCCTTTTTGACGAACTCTGCCGGCACCTCGCCAAGGTGTACGCATCCGCCGCGCCAATCGTGCGGATGGATGCGATCTTCCGGGATCGAGCTGAACATCGTACGGTTCTCCGCCGGCGTGTGAGGTACGTGCTGGCCGAGTGTCGGAATCATATGCACCTCGGCCTCGTCCTTGAAGATGTTGTAAAGCACCTCGGTAAGCCGACCGGCGCCTGAGTGCATTCTAGTGATGTCCGGCGGCAGCAGCAGAACCCGTTTCGGCTTTGTGCAAATCCGGCTACGAGCCTCCTCGGCCGTTCGGTGCATCAACTCTTCGAGCCGTTCGGCGGTGATTCTATCAGACTGTTCGGAAAACCAGGGCATCTGTCTCCTCGTTATTGTCAAAACGTAATATTATACAGCGATTGACCGGTTTTGGCTAGCCGCTTGCGGCTTAGCACAAAACTATAAAACTACCCGCGCTGCCGCAGCGCTTCGTAGAACAACACCGCAGCGGTAGCAGAAATGTTCAAACTGTCGGCCGCTCCGAGCATAGGCAGCCGGACCGGTGTGATGTCGTCGGTGTCCCAGACGGATGACAACCCCTTGGTCTCGCTGCCAAAGACAATTGCCGTCGGCCCGCGGTAGTCGATCTCAGTATACGGCACGGAACCGTCTACCCGCGCAGCATAGATCGTCAGCCCGTTCTCGCGGAGCCATTCAAGCACCGTGCCGCTTGCGGCTTCGCAGACCGGCATAGTGAACACAGTGCCCAGGCTTGCACGAATTATGTTTGGGTTGAAAAGATCGGTCCGGCCGTCGGCAGCGATTACCGCCGAGACACCGGCCCCGTCGGCGCTTCGTATTACCGCACCGACATTGCCGGGCTTCTCGACGCCTTCGAGTACGGCAATCAGCGGATTATCAAGCATCGTTAAGCTGTTGATGTCCGTCATTGGCGTTTCCGCCACGGCTACTACACCCTCCGATCGGTCGCCGAACGCCAACTTCTCGAACACTTGTTCGCTGACGTATAAAATCTCGACGTGGAAATCGCCGAGCATGGACGACAGGATTTTGACCTGGCGGCGCGTGCAGCATGTCCAGCAGATGAATACCTCGACCAGGTCGATCCTTCCGTCGAGTGCGCGGGCCAACTCGCGGATGCCGTCGATCAGTATTCGCCGTTGTTTGACGCGATGCCGGCCGTTGCGTAGTCGGATAGCGTCTTTCACACGCGGGTTTTGCAGGCTGGTGATTGTGGTCATGTTTACTCCAGCCGCACGACCACGCCGCCGGGCATCTCGCGGGTGGTTGTCGAGCGAACGATCAATTGACTTGCACTTATCGCACCACCGTTGAGGGCTTCGCTTACCATTTGCTTCAGCCTTGCCGGGTCGTAGCCCGGTGTGTGGCACGTCAGTAGCATGAACAGTATTCGTCCGGCCGTCAACTCGGCGCACATTTCCAGCAATTGCGGCAGATGTTTTGCCAGCCGCCACACCTCGCCATGTGGGCCGTGGCCGTAGCTGGGCGGGTCGAGCACCACGGCGTCGTAGCGGTTGCCGCGTCGAAGTTCCCGCTGGACGAATTTTACGGCGTCTTCGGCGATCCAGCGGATCGGTGCACCGGACAAACCGGACAGCTCGGCGTTGCGTCGTGCCCGGGCAACTGTATTTTTTGCGGCATCGACGTGTGTCACCTCGGCGCCGGCTTCGGCCGCCGCCAGCGTGCTGCCGCCGGTGTATGCGAACAGGTTGAGCACCTTTATTGGTTGAGAGATCGACCGGAGCCGTTCGGCAATCCAATCCCAATTGGCCGCCTGTTCGGGAAATACGCCGATTTGTCCGACCGGCGTCGGTTTTAGTTCAAACGTGGCCGGCCCGTGCGTGATAGTCCAGGTTTCCGGCAGTTCGCATTTGCAACTCCACCGCCCTTCTTCACCGTCGCCGCGCTCGAACCGTGCATCGGCGTTTTGCCATGCTGCCGAATCGTTACATTCAACGTCCTCAACCGCCGGGCAGGGCCGATCCAAAGTCAGCCGGCCAAAACACTCCAGCCGCCGGCCTGCGCCGAAGTCGATCAGTTGGTATTGGTCTGGCGTGAACATCTATTTCCTCTTCTTTGCCGTTTTTCGTCCCGGCCGATAACCAACCGTGCCTGATTTGCCGCGACGCCGGCCTTGGGGTTTGCCATGTCCGGTATCCTTCGGCCGTCGTGAAGGGATCAAACATTCCGGGCCGTCGCCGATCAGGTCGAGCCGGCCTGCCTGCTCCAGCGCACGACGAACGTCTGCGTAGTTCTCCGGCTTGAAGTATTGCATCAACGCCCGTTGCAGACGCCGCTCCCGTGCGCCTTTCGGTACGTAAACATCCTCGCCGCTGATCGGATCAAGCCCGGTGTGATACATGCACGTGGCAATGTCCATCGGCACGGGTATAAAGTCTTGCACCTTGTCGGGCCGGTGACCGGTCCGTTTCAAGTACAGCGCCACGTCGATTGCACAGCGCAGGTCGCTGCCGGGACAGCCGGCGATGAAGTACAACGCCAGGTACTGGTCCTTTCCGGCCGAGTGGCCGGCGCGGCGGAACTTCCGCTCGAACTGCTCGAACACTCCGATCTGCGGCTTGTGCATCAGCCGCAGCACGTCCGGGTCGGTATGTTCCGGTGCGACCTTCAACAGCCCGCCGGTATGGTGCTTGGCAAGTTCGTTGATGTAAGTCGTGCTCCGCAGCGCCAGGTCCATGCGCACCCCGGAGGCGACAAACACCTGCTTGACGCCTTTTTGCTGCCGGGCGGCCTTCATCAGCTCAATCAATTCTCCGTGGTCGGTATCGAGCAGCTTGCAGACGGTCGGGTGCAGGCAGCTCAGCCGGCGGCATTTTTCGCGCACCTCCGGCCGAGAGCAATTCATCCGGTACATGTTGGCTGTCGGCCCGCCGATGTCGCTGATCGTGCCGGTGAACCCCGGCTCGTCGGCCATGCGGCGCAGCTCGGCCAATATCGACTCGCGGCTGCGGCTTTGTATGGTCCGGCCTTCGTGTAGCGTGATCGAGCAGAACGAACATCCGCCGAAACAGCCACGCATTATCTGTATTGAATTCTTCACCACCTCAAACGCAGGTATTTTCCGCCCGGCGTAACTCGGATGCGGCCGCCGCGTGAACGGCAACGCGTAGATGCGGTCCAGCTCTTGCTCGGAAAGCGGCCATGTCGGCGGGTTGACCACCACCGCCTCACGATCGTGGTATTGCACCAGCCGACGCGCATTGTGCGGGTTGGTCTCGTTGTGGATCGTTCGCGTCATCTCGGCGAACGCACGCCGGTCGGATTTTATCTGTTCGTAACTGGGCATCGTAACGACATCATCGGTCGGCGGTGTTTCGCCTGCACCCAGCCGATACGCCACGCCGCGAATGTCGCGGAGGTCTCGCACCAACTCGCCGTCGGCCAGCCGCCGGACGATCTCGGCCAACGTGCGTTCGCCCATGCCGTATACCAGCAGATCGGCCTTGGCGTCCAGTATGATCGACCGCCGGACCTTATCGCTCCAGTAGTCGTAATGCGCCAGCCG
>DAOWNK010000177.1 GCA_030642635.1 Pirellulales bacterium | reverse complement strand
TTTTCTTGAAGTGCTTCAGCAGAAGTCGTTACCTCCTTCCACTGCTCCAAGTGCTACCGGCTGGAGCAACAAGTTGCCGGGTGGGATTCGCACCCACTGAAAATCGCCGCCTTTACACGGCACACTGAGAAATGCGGGCTAAAAATGGATTGAATCAGAACCACAAAGCCGCGACCGTTGGTCGCGCCGCGTAATGTTGGCATTACTCACCGTATTGGCGCGACCAACGCAAAGCGGCTTTGTGATTTTCCGTGCTTTACGACCATACGCCGGCAATCTCCGTCCCACACGACCGGCACTTCCCGCCCTCCAGGTTAATCGTCTCGACGCTGTAGACGTTCCGCTCGATGACCGGCTTTTTACAGCCCGGGCAGAAGGTCGTCTCGGCGTCGTCCACCTCGCGGCAGTTGCCCACGTAAACGTAGTGCAGCCCGGCACGTTGGGCAATTGAGCGCGCCTCGACCAGCACCTCGACCGGCGTGGGCGGCAGGTGCGTCAGCTTGTGTGCCGGATGGAACCGCGAGAAGTGCAACGGGCAGTCCGGTCCAAGGTTCTCCACCAACCAGTCGCACATCCGGCGAATCATCTCCGGCCGGTCGGTGTAGGTCGGCACTATCAGGTTGGTCACCTCCAGGTGCACACCTTCGCGCCGCAGTGTCTTCAGCGTCGAGAGGATCGGCTCCAGCTTGCCGGAGTTCAGCCGACGATAGACGTTCTCGTCAAAACTCTTCAGATCGACGTTCGCACCGTCGATATATCGGCACAACTCCACCAGCGGTTCTTCCTGAATGTAGCCGCATGTAACCCAAACGTTTTTGATGCCTTTCGCCCTGGCGGCCTTCGCCGTGTCGATCATGTACTCGTACCAGGCGGTCGGTTCCGAGTAGGTGTAGGCGACCGACGGGCAACCGAAAAACTCGGCCACGGCGAGCACGTCGTCCGGGAACATGCTCATCCGGGCTGCATCGTTGCGATCGAGTGAATAGAATTGCCGCGGCAGCAGTTGGATCGGCTCGCCGCGCGGGTCCTTCGTTTCCTCCGGCTTGCGCTGCGAGATGTCCCAATTCTGACAGTTCAGGCATCGAAACCCGCAGCCGGCCGTGGCGATCGAGAACACGCCTGTGCCTGGAATGAAGTGGAACAGCGGCTTCTTCTCGATCGGGTCGATGTGAAACGCGCACGGGTTGCCGTACGCCATCGTCCACAACGTGCCGTCTTTGTAGACGCGGTTGCGGCAGCGGCCACGATCCTCCGGCTCCAGCAGGCACTCGTTCGGACATAGCTTGCACTGGACGTTTCGGCCCAGCTTCAGGTAGTGCTGTGCCTCCTTAACCCAGCCTCGCCGACGCCACAGTTCCCAAAGTTCACCCTTTGGTGCACCGTTTTTGAAAACGGCGGCGGCCGTAGCGGACCGGGCACGGCGTGCAACGTAGCACACTGCCGCGGAACCGCACGAGAGCCCTGCCAAGGCGGCAGCGCCGTACTTGAGCACTTTGCGACGAGAGGTCCGCTTCGGTTCCGGCGACAACTGCCTGTTGCTTAGCGAGTTGTTTATCGGCGATTGTGCGTCTTGATCCATCCCCACCTCCACAGCGCGAAATAGACGGTGGTCGAAACATGAACCACGAAAACGATCACCAACGGCCAGTCGAAGATTTGATGGATCACCAGGGCCGTCTGCAAGTCGATCAGCCTGCCGAACCCGAACTTCCCGCACAGCGAGAACCCCGTTCCTATGTATATTACCATCAATGGCAACAACAACCAACCGCTCAACCGTGCTGTCTTGAGCAGATAGTAGTTGACGTTCTTCTTCGGCATTTCCCTATAACCCCGGCGTATTGGATATCTCCCACACCCAGCCCATACCGGCTACCCAGCGGAGCACGCAGGTTACAAGCACGTAAAAGGCGTAATGAAAGAATCCGTTGCCGTAGTCCAGATCGAGGCAGGCAAATGATATCACCCCGCCGACGGCCAGCAGCGGTGGCGCCACGAACAGCCATTCCCAAAGTTCGCCGCTTAGCATCGTACTGGAGAGATATCCGAATACACCCCAGAGGATCACGTAGCCGAGTGAGCAGAGGAAAGCGCGTACCCACAGCGCCGTGCCCCGGTACGGTTCCAGTTCGTCGTTTCGCATGAAGGAGTAAGCGGCGACGACCAGCGGCGGTGAGACCAGCAGCAGTCCGATCGCACGTGCCGGCAGAATGTTTTGGAACACACCGCCCGCCACCCAAGCGATAAGCAGCACGCCGAGCGATGCGGCGCCGACGGCCACGAGAACGACCGGCGTGGGTATTTTGGCTTCTTCTCTTAAGATCGGCTTGACCGACTTATCGCCCATGCTGACGGCCGGCCCATGGACCTGGACCTGGCCCTTCTTATCGGGCACATGGATGGTGCCCTTGCACTTGGGACATGCACCGGCCTGGCCGGCGAACTTATCGCTGACTTTGAAGCTCTTCTTGCAACCGGGGCAAACGACAATAATCGACATTGTGGCTACTCGACTTAAGGTATTTAGCCCCGGGTGAATACACCCGGGGCAACTATTGTCAGTGTCGGGTGAATACACCCAGGGCAACCATTGCCCCTGACACAGGAATTGCCCGCCGTGTATTCACGGCGGGCTAAATTACGAATTCCCGGACGCCGTCTGTCATTTTAGTTTGCGGTATTCGGTTTTGGTACCCCTTCCACCCTGCGGCATGGTTTCCTACAATTCCGGTAATACTTTATCGATTTGCAGTGGGGTGCAATTATGGCTCTTATTATCTTGCGTCGCGTTTTCATACTGGTGGCGGCCGGGCTTGGTGTCTCGTTCCTGAAAACCGGCGGCGCCGAGCCGCAGACGTCCGCCTGGATGACCTGGGGGGTGTTCGGCGGCGTGGTGCTGCTTGCCCTGGGGATGATCGCGCTGGATATCGCCTTCCAGCGGAAGCGGTTGGACGTTATCTCGGCCGTATATTTCGGAATGATAGTAGGGCTATTTTTTACCTACGTGGCCGGAATCGCCATGGTGCCGTTGCCTATCGACCAGTACCGCGACGCCGTGCAGTTGATCATGGGGCTGGTCTTCTGCTACGTCTGCATCAGCCTTTTGATGCAAACCAAAGACGACTTCCGATTCCTCATCCCATACGTCGAGTTCTCAAAGGAACTTAAGGGCGCCAGGCCGTGCATTCTTGACACCAGCGTGGTGATCGATGGGCGGATTGCCGACGTGGTCGAGACGGGCGTCGTAGATGCGCAACTGATTATGCCCAAGTTCGTGATCGCCGAGTTGCAGGGCATTGCCGACAGCTCCGATAAGCTCCGCCGCAGCCGCGGACGCCGTGGGCTGGATATACTCAACCGGTTGCGAAACGACCCGGACGTCGAACTGGAGATATTCGACCGCGATCTGTCAGAGTTCGCCGGTCAACCGGTCGATATGAAACTCGTTATGCTGGCGAAACATCTCGACGGCAAATTGGTCACCAACGATTACAACCTGAACAAGGTCGCAAAATTGCACGGCGTCAGCGTGATAAACCTCAACGATCTGTCCAACGCACTAAAACCCGTATTCCTGCCCGGCGAACATATCGAAGTCCAAATCGTCAAGGCCGGCGAGGAACCCGGCCAAGGCATTGGGTACCTGGAAGACGGTACGATGATTGTCGTCGAGTCGGGACGAGAGTACGTCAACCGACAGGTTACAATCACCGTGACCAGCGTGTTGCAAACCAGCGCCGGACGGATGATCTTCGGACGAGTATAAAGCCGCGACCGTTGAATTAAGTGGCAGAATCAGTGGCACCGGCGTCTCTCCGGTGTGACGTAACTCGGAGTAATACCCATACTTACGCACCACCGGCTAGACGCCGGTGCCACCGTGTTTCCATTGATATTACCACTAATCCAACGGTCGCGGCTTTATGGTTTTTTCAACTTCCACTCGCTCATACGCTGAATAACTACGTAGAACACCGGTATCAGGAACACTCCCAGCACGGTGGCGGCGATCATGCCGCCGAACACGGCGGTGCCCAATGCACGGCGGCTGGCCGCACCGGCGCCGGTGGCGATCACCAGCGGCACAACGCCCAGGATGAACGAGAAGGCTGTCATCAAGATCGCCCGAAAACGCAGCCGGGCGGCATCGACCGCAGCCTCGATGATCGACATGCCTTCCGCACGGCGCTGCTTGGCGAATTCTACAATCAGTATCGCGCTCTTGCTGGACAGGCCGATCAGCAGCACCAGTCCGATCTGCGTGTAAATGTTGTTGTCGAAGGCCCGCAACCAGGTGGCGAGAATTGCCCCGAGCAGTGCAAGCGGCACCGACAGGAGCACCGCCATCGGGATGGACCAACTTTCGTATTGGGCGGCGAGGAACAGGTAGACGAAAATCACCGCCATGGTGAAAATGAACGGTGCTTGGCTACCGGCCTCGATCTGCTGATACGTAACGCCCGACCATTGGTAACCCATCGACGGCGGCAGCGTCCGCCCGGCGAGCGTCTCCATAGCGATAACCGCCTGGCCCGAGCTGTACCCGGTGTTCGCCTGGCCGGTGATCGTGGCCGACGGGTACATATTGTAGCGGAATATGGTGTTCGCCCCGGCCGTATCGCTCACTGTAAGCAGCGTGCTAAGCGGCAGCATCTCTCCACGGTCGTTCCGCACCTCGAGCCGGTTTATATCTTCGATACGGTTGCGATACTGGTGGTCCGCCTGGATCATAACCTTCCAAACGCGGCCGAACTTGTTGAAGTCGTTTACGTAAGCCGACCCTAAAAACGCCTGCAACGTGCTGAAGATGCTGTGCAACGGAACGCCGAGTTTTTTAGCCTTGGTGCGATCCACGTCGAGGTAAAGCTGCGGCACGTTCGCCCGAAAGTTGTTGTTAAGCCGTGTCAGCACCGGACTTTCATCGCCCTGGTGGACCATGTCGTCGCCAATAGTTTCGAGCATTGTCGTGCCTGCATCGCCGCGATCCTGCAACAGGAACTCGAACCCACCGGCCTGTCCAAGCCCGGTGATCGGCGGCGGCAGAAACGTCAGGATATCCGCGTCCTGTATTTCAGCCAATCGCGACCGCAACGAGTGTATAATGGCATCGATCTGCTGCGACGGATCGGTGCGATCGTCCCACGGCTTCAGCACGACGAAAAACGTTCCCGCGTTTGTCATGTTCAGTGCATCCAGCGCCGAGTAACCGGACACGGTAATTACGTCGGCCACACCGGGCGTCTCTTTCACGATAGCGTCGATGCGGCCCATGACCTCCTCGGTGCGCTGGAGCGTTGCGCCGTCTGGAAGCTGGGCGGTAATCATCAGGTAGCCCTGGTCTTCATCAGGGATAAACCCGCCCGGCACTTCCATAAACCCGAAAACCGTCAAAGCGGCCAGCCCGGCGAACAGAACCATGGCGACCGCCGTGCGACGGGCCATCATGCCGACAATCCGCATATATCCGCTGGTCGAACGGTCGAACAAATAGTTGAACGCACCGAAGAACACACCTCGTTTTTTCGGCGTCGGTCGCAACAGCATCCCGCACAGCGCCGGGCTTAGGGTCAATGCGTTAATCGAGGAAAATACGGTCGCCGTGGCGATGGTCATTGCGAACTGGCTGTAGAGCCGCCCGGTAATGCCGCCCATCATTGCCGTAGGCACGAAGACGGCCAACAGCACAAGCGTTGTGGCGATGACCGGCCCGGTCACCTGCTGCATGGCCTTGACTGTGGCCTCCTTGGCCGAGAGTTTCTCTGTGTCGATAATCCGCATGGTGTTCTCGACCACCACGATCGCATCGTCCACCACGATGCCGATTGCCAGCACCAACCCGAAAAGCGTCAGCGTATTGATCGACAGCCCCAGCGTCATCATCACGGCGAACGTGCCGATCAGCGCTACCGGAATCGTAATGGCCGGGATCAGCGTCGTGCGAAAGTCCTGCAGAAAGACGTACACTGTCAAAATCACCAGCACCACCGCAATAAACAGCGTTACAACGACCTCTTTTATCGACGCTTTGATGAACATTGTCGTGTCGTACACGATTCTGTACTTCAACCCCTCGGGAAAGTTCTTCGCAAGGCGGTCCATCTCTGCACGGATTCCATTGGCGGCCGCCAGTGCGTTGGCCCCGGGCAACTGGTATATGGCAATTGCAATCGATGGTGCGTTGTTAAGCTGCACGGAACTGTTGTACGACTGGGCGCCAAGCTCTACGCGTGCGACGTCGCGCAGCCGCACCACACGGCCTTCTTCGCCAACTTTCAGGATCATATTTTTGAACTGCTCAACGTCGGCCAACCGGCCGAGCGTATCGACCGTGTACTGGAACTCCTGCCCCGGCGGGCTGGGCGGCGCACCGATCTGGCCGGCGGCCACCTGGACGTTCTGCTCGCGGATGACATCGACCATGTCGTTGGTCGTCAGTCCCTTGGCCTTGAGCTTATCCGGGTCCAGCCAAATCCTCATGCCGTAGTCCTTGGCGCCCAGAATGTCGGCCTTGCCCACACCGGGCACTCGGCCGAGCACGTCTTTGATGCGGATGGTCGCGTAGTTGCTCAGATACAGTTCGTCGTAGCGGCCGTCCGGCGAGATCAGGTTGACCATCAGCACCATGTTGGTCGACTGTTTCTCCGTTTTCACGCCCTCGCGTTTCACGTCCTCGGGCAGCTTCGGCATCGCAATTGCAACGCGGTTCTGCACCAGCACGGTGGCCATGTCGATATCTGCGCCGACCTCGAATGTAACGGTCAACGCGTACGTGCCGTCGTCGGAGCATTTCGACGACATGTAAATCATGTTCTCCAC
>DAOWNK010000036.1 GCA_030642635.1 Pirellulales bacterium | reverse complement strand
GGGACTGCAAGTTGATGCCAAGGAGCGGAAGGACCGCATCGAAGCCAAAATCCTGGTCACACGTGGAACGATAATCGAAAAGCCGATCCAGGTCTGCTTCGGCATGATCCCGCCGGAGGGGTTGCAGCGAATTGTGCTTAACGTCGAGATCGAGCCGGAGGCCAAGGCCGGCGTCGTCGCACATTGCACGTTCCCGAACGCACGGAAAATCCGACACGAGATGAACGCCGAAATCCTGATCGGCACAGGCGCCGAGTACGCATACTTCGAGCGGCACGTACACGGAGTCGATGGCGGGGTGGTCCTGGTTCCAAGGTCGAAAGTACACGTCGGACCGGGCGGACGATATCAGACCGACTTCGAGCTGATCCGCGGCCGGGTAGGAGAAATCGACCTGGATGTGGACGTTACATGCGAGGCCCAAAGCGTCGCCGAGGTGACCACGCGAATATCCGGCGCAGGCGACGACAAGATATTGATCAGCGAATCGGTCGGCCTGCTGGGCGAGTACGCCCGGGGTGTGCTCACGTCGAACATTGCTCTGCGCGATTCGGCACAGGCGGTGGTTCGCAACTCGATCGTGGCCAGCGCACCGTACGCACGCGGCCATGTCGATTGCAAGGAGATCGTTCAGGACAACGCAGTCGCCAAGGCGGTGCCGATCGTCGAGGTCAATCATCCCAAGGCCCACGTCACCCACGAGGCGGCCATCGGCAGCGTAGACTCGAAGCAACTCGAAACGCTGATGAGCCGCGGACTCGACGAAGACCAGGCGGTCGGCCTGATTATCCAAGGTCTGTTGGGCGGAACTCCGGCGTTCGCCGCACCGACCGTGGCGTAAAGAGAGGAGAGAAGAGGGAAAAGAGAGGAGAGATGGTAAAAATCAAAATCTCTCCTCTCTCCTCTCTCTTCTCTCTTCTCTCTTCTCTCTTCTCTCCTCCCTCCTCCACTGTCACCCGGCCTTTGCCAGAAGCCCCCGGGCGTTCTTCAACCGGTTGGCAAGCAGCTTTGCCACTTGTGTCATCATCAGGTAACCCAACTGCGGGTCGATATCGAAGAAATCGTAAAGTTTCTTAGCGTCGATGGCCAGCAATTGCGTATCTTTGTTGGTCGTACCGTCGCCGGTCATTTTGTGCGGCTCGACGATGGCTGACCAGACCAGCAAGTCGCCTGCACCAAGGATATCGACGGTTTTCAGTTCGCCGGTTTCAAGATGGTAGTCGATCTTGACCTCACCCCGAACGATGACATACAGGGTGTCCGCGTCGTCGCCTTCGCAAAACATCTGTGTGTTGGCTGGTACGTTCTTTTGCGTGGTTACGGCGGCAACCTGTTTGAGGTTTTCCTCACTGATGGTTGCGAAGTACGGATAGCGACGCAAGTCTTGCAGAGTGACCATGATGACCCCCATTTTGCTGAATAATTGGAAACTTGACTGTGGTAAGTATATTCACTATCGGGATTGTGACAAGGAGCGAGCCGCCGGGTTTATCCCGGCGCAAACTTGGCGCGGGGACAAGCCCCACGGCTCGTAGGCTTCCGCCCTTCCCCACTTGCGGATTCGCGCCAACTTAACTGTCGGGTGAAAAATTTTTCTGAAAATTAACGATCCTTGACTCACCTCGGCAAGAATCGGGCGGAACTGCCAAAACCTCGAAAAAACCAATGTTTTCGGCTAACTCGGCCCTCGATCGTGCAAGCAGTGCTGTCACCGCCCTCTCGTCGCAACTCCCGACGCCGTAGGACTTTGCAACAACTTTCAAAAAGTCATTGACCTGACAAAAGAAACCGTTACACTCAGACGATTACCTCCTGTATGTTGTGGTTGTGAGGGCACCGAGCTACAATATATAGTGGTTTTGGTATGGATGCCCACGGTTTTTATTGATGAAGGGACTCTGTCATGGACAATCTGAACAATCCAAATAGCGAAGGTTTAAGCCTGTCGGTTATGACGGTCGAGAGCGACTCTCACACCACTGCCGAGGGGGTTCCTGCCGGGCTGGCCATCGAGGAGGTTTTCTGCCCGGCAGATGCGGCCGATCCGTTCGATACGGTCCAATGGGATCTGCGTACCGCTGCGATCAAGGGCGAGGGCGGCGAGGTGCTGTTCGAGCAGACCGATTGCGAAATACCCGCCGATTGGAGCCAGTTGGCCACAAACGTGGTGGCAAATAAATACTTTTACGGCGAAGTGGGTACACCGAAACGCGAGAAGGGCGTGCGGCATCTTGTCCATCGCGTCTGCCGGACGATCGCCGACTGGGGGATTGAGGACGGATACTTCGCCACAGCGGCCGACGGCGAACGATTCTACCGCGAGTTGACGTGGCTGTGTTTGCACCAGTACACCTCGTTCAACTCGCCGGTTTGGTTCAACGTCGGGTTGTTTCACCAATACGGCATTAAGGGCGCGATGTGCAACTGGTGCTGGGACCGCGAGACCGAGCAAGTCATACAACCGGATAACCCATACGAGTACCCGCAAGGTTCGGCCTGCTTCATCCAGAGCGTACGGGACGACATGGAAGACATCATGGAGCTTGCCCGCAGCGAGGCCATGCTTTTTAAGTTCGGCTCGGGCACCGGCACCGACGTTTCTACGTTGCGTTCGCACCGCGAGAATCTCTCCGGCGGCGGCCGTCCGTCCGGACCGTTGTCGTTCATGCGTGTGTACGACCAGATAGCCGCGGTCGTCAAGAGCGGCGGCAAGACTCGCCGGGCTGCAAAAATGCAGTCGATTATGGACTGGCACCCGGATGTGATGGAATTTATCGAGTGCAAAAACCGTGAGGAAAAAAAGGTCCGGCTGATGATCGAAGAAGGCTACGATCCTCAAGAGGCCTACGACACCGTGCCGTTCCAAAACGCCAACCTCTCGGTCCGGCTAAGCGACGAGTTCATGGCGGCCGTACAAGCCGACGAGCCTTGGCGAACGCATTGGGTCACCAACCCCGGCAAGGAGGGGCCTGCGTACCAAGCACGCGAGATGTTCAGTCGCATGTCCAAGGCGGCGTGGAGCTGCGGCGACCCGGGCGTGCAGTACGATACCACGATCAACCATTGGCACACCTGCCCGAACTCCGGTCGCATAAACGCCAGCAACCCGTGCTCCGAGTATATGTTCCTGGACGACTCGGCGTGCAATCTGGCGAGCATGAATCTGATGAAGTTCCGCCGGGCCGACGGCCGGTTCGATGTCGAGCGGTTCAATTCGGCTTGCCGGTTGGTGTTTATCGCCCAGGAGATACTCGTCGATCATGCCAGCTACCCGACCAAGTCGATCGCCGAGAACAGCCACCGGTTCCGCCCGATCGGGTTGGGGTACTCGAACCTCGGCAGCCTGCTGATGGCCGGCGGGGTGCCGTACGACTCGGACGAGGCTCGCGGGCTGTGCGGTGCGATTACCGCATTGTTGCACGGTGCGGCCTGTCTGACCAGCACCGAGCTTGCCGCATCCGTTGGCACGTTCGACGAGTTCGAGAAAAACCGCGAGCCGATGCTGCACGTCATGGAGATGCACTTCGAGCAGGTCGAGCAGATCAAGGCGGCGCCGGGATACATGCAAGACGCCGCCCGAAGGCTGTGGGACGCCGTGCTGGTCGGTGGCCGGCGGCACGGCGTCCGCAACGCCCAGGCGACCGTGCTTGCGCCGACCGGCACGATCAGCTTTATGATGGACTGCGACACGACCGGCATCGAGCCGGACATCGCGCTGGTGAAGTACAAGCAGTTGGCCGGCGGCGGCATGTTGAAGATCGTCAACCGCACCATACCGCTCGCGCTGCAGACACTTGGCTACGGCGACGCGGAGATCAAGTCGATCGTTGCACACATCGACAAGAACGATACCATCGAGGGCGCGGCCGAGGTGAAGACCGAGCACCTGCCGGTGTTCGACTGCGCGTTCCAGCCGCCCGGCGGGACTCGATCTATCCCGTGGAAGGCGCACATCCGGATGATGGCCGCCGCACAGCCGTTTATCTCCGGAGCAATCTCCAAAACAGTCAACATGCCGAGAGACTGCACGCCGGAAGACGTGGCCGACGCATATACCGAGGGCTGGCGGAGGGGGTTGAAGGCGCTTGCCATCTACCGCGATGGGTCGAAGGAAATTCAACCGCTATCGACCCAAAAAAAGGCCGAGAAGGAAGCCGAAAAACTCTCCGCGCCTCGACGCGAACGGCTGCCCGATACCCGGCAGTCGATCACGCACAAGTTCAGCGTATCGGGCCACGAGGGCTACATCACCGTGGGGCTGTACCCCGACGGTCGGCCCGGCGAGCTGTTCATCACCATGGCCAAGGAAGGCAGCACGGTCGGCGGCATGATGGACTGCTTCGGCACGGCCGTGTCGATGAGCCTGCAATACGGCGTGCCGCTGGAGGTGTACGTCGACAAGTTCTCGCACACGCGGTTCGAGCCGATGGGCTTTACGAAGAACCCCGATATCCGGATCGCCACAAGCATAGTAGATTACATCTTCCGATGGCTTGGGATTATGTTCCTGTCTGACAACCAGCAGCAATCCGGTGCTGGAGCGGACGCCGTGCAAGAACCAACCAAGACCAACAGCTCGGCCACCAGCGGTAACGGCAAATCGCCCGGCAACGGCGATGCAGCGGACGTGCTGCAACACGTCGCCGTTACGCCGCAATCGGACGGCGAAGCAATGCAAACCGCCCAGAGCGAACAGTTCGCCAACTTCCAGACCGACGCGCCCGCCTGTGACAATTGCGGAGCGATCACCGTGCGGACCGGCAACTGCTACCTGTGCCACAACTGCGGCAACAGCATGGGCTGCTCGTAAGGTAGGCGGTAGTTTAGCCGCCGCGTCTACGCGGCGAGTTGGCTGAACATGATTACCGACTCGATAGCCGTCAATGTGGGTCAGTATGATTCAACTGCAAGTTGCACGATGTTTGCAAAATGCGCGGGATTTCGAGTGACCAGGCAATGTCCGGACGCCATGGCGGTGGCCGCGATAGGCACCGACATTCAACGATGCCGGAACGGTCCTCATCCCAGAAACAATCTTGGGCTTACGTGGAAGTATTCGGCCAGTTTTTTGATGTGTGTTTTGCTGAGTTGACGTTCGCCGCGCAGTATCGCGGCGCCGAGTTGTCTTTGGCCGAGTATCCGCCCCAGATCGGATCCGCTCATGTCGTTTTCACGAAGCAGAAACTTCAGCATCTCAAACGGCGTTAAGTGGGATGTGTCGATTTGGTGATGTTCATCCTCGTATACCGCAACCAGGGTTGCCAGTGTGTCGAGGTAGTCTGCTTGATCTTTGGTGGGTGTGTCCAGAACTGCAAGACTATCCATAATTTCCGTGACGTTCTCCAGGTCGATGTCGTCGTGGATTTTCCTGGGGGCGAGTAACTTCACCAGTTCCGGATAGCTATTGGGCATCTGTTTTGGAAGTGCCGTGGTGCTCATAGTGCCTCCTTCCATTTATTCTTACTGTATTCGGAATGGGTCATTATTGCCATTACGAATATCTTGCCGGTGTTATAATGAACGGCCGTGATCATCCTGTGCCGATTGCCGCATACATTGAATACCGTTGCAGACTTGTTGCTGGCTACCTTTACCGAATCGGCATGTGGAAACATTTTGCGAACATCTTTCAGGCTTCGCCACCTGGCCTGACATGCCGCTTCGTACCAATTTTCCAGCCATCCCTTTGTATCGGGGTGTTTCGTCCAGTACTCCTGTAGCCGTTTTTTTGAGATAACCCACATGCCGAACTCATTATGTATTCATTTTTGCGGAAAGTCAAGTGTATCTCAGCGTCAATGTCAAAGCGGCCGATAAATATCACTTCTCTGTAAATACCACTTCTCTGTAGAGGAAGTGAAAAGCCGGAAATTCAGAATTTTTCCGCCATGGGCCGTTGACGGGACTTCTGGAAATTGGTATTCTCTGAGATTCCCCGTCAATGTGGCGGGCTGTTCCTTGGCAGATTAAAATCGGGCTTACCCGGAGGGCTTCCGTGGCCGGTCAGACAAAAGAGATCATTCGCATCCGGATGGAGGCGTACGATCACGCGATTTTGGACCAAAGTGCGGTGGATATCGTCGATACGGCGAAGCGGACCGGTTCGGTTGTCCACGGGCCGATTCCATTGCCTACACGCATCGAGCGCTACACGGTGCTTTCCAGCCCACACGTGGACAAAAAAGCCCGGCAGCAGTTCGAAATCCGCACGCACAAACGCCTGATCGACATCCAGCAGGCCACGGCCAAAACGGTCGAGGCGCTGAACAAACTGAGCCTGCCGGCAGGTGTGGACATTAAAATCAAGGCAACCAGTAGATAATATGCAACGGAAGTTTGTCGGGTAAACCCGGCCGCGAGCCGGTCGTTCCCGGTGGCGACGCACAAAAAAGGCAAGAACGATGTCAGTTGGATTACTCGGCCGCAAGGTCGGGATGACACAAATATACGACCCCACCGGCAAGGTGATCCCGGTTACTGTCATCCAGGCAGGCCCCTGCCACGTCCTGCAGTTAATGACGCAGGAGCGAGACGGCTACGAGGCGATCCAACTGGGGTATCTGGATAAACCACGTCGTCTTGCCGGCCGCTCTGCCCGCGGCCAGGTCGCCAAACTCGACAGCAAACGTCAGCGTCGCCGTGCCGCCGCAGGGGTCCAGGCGGTGCAGAAGCCCGATTGTGAGCCGAAGCGATACGTGCGCGAATTGCGTGGTTCGGTCGGCAATCGTGAAATCGGCCAGGAGCTCAAGGTCGACGTCTTTGCCGAAATCAAGTCGGTCGATGTTGTCGGCACCAGCAAAGGCCGCGGGACCGCCGGTGCGATGAAGCGGCACAATTTCCACGGTCAGCGGGCATCTCACGGCGTTAAGAAGTGCCATCGCCACGTCGGCGGCACCGGCTGCAGCGCCACTCCCAGCCGGATCATCAAGGGCAAGAAGATGGCCGGCCGCTACGGCAACGCCCGATGTACGGTGCGGAATCTCAAGGTGGTGCGGGTAGATGTAGACAATGACCTGTTGGTGGTGCGCGGCGCGGTGCCCGGGCCGAACGGCGGGTACGTGATAATCAAGCAGACAAACAAAGTATAGTTATGGCTAGTTTGCCCGTCTACGACCGAACCGGAGCAGAAGTCGATACATACCAGATCGACCCGGCGCAGATTGCACCGCGCATCAACAAGCAACTCATGCACGATGCGGTGGTGATGTATCAATCCAATCTGCGTCAAGGCTCGGCCAAAACGAAGAGCAGAGCCGAGGTCGCCGGCACCACGCAGAAGATGTATCGCCAGAAGGGCACCGGGCGAGCCAGGGCAGGCTCGCGGCGCAGCGGTATTCGGGTCGGCGGCGGACGAATCTTCGCCAAGCGGCCTCGCGACTGGTCCTACCGGCTGCCTCGGAAGGCCGTCCGGCTGGCCACGCGAATGGCCGTGGCCTCGAGAATCGCCGACAACGAGATTACGCTGATCGACCAGTTGAGCTTCCAGGCACCAAAGACCGCAGAGATGGCCTCGATCCTGAAAGCACTTGAACTGGGCGGCCAGACGCTCCTTGTGGCGGTCGACGGTTACGACGTGAACGTCTACAAGAGCATACGGAACCTTGCTGGCGTGTCGGTCATGCCGGTGGCGGAGCTTAACGCACTGAGTGTGCTGCGTCCTCGGCGGTTGTTGATGACCCGGGCTGCATTGGACGCATTCTGCCGGAAGGCAAATGGAGAATAGATGTAGATTGCGTGCAACGCACCGATTCATCATTGCGGTTACCAAACAACATGGTGCGTTTTACGCACTTTACTAAAGTGGTGCGTTTTACGCACCCTACTGAAGATGTCACAAGCGAATACGAAAAAAGACGTCACCAAAACAAAGCTCGACCTGGAGCCGCACCAGATAATACTGCGTCCGCTTGTGACCGAGAAGGGAATGCACAAGGCCAACCGCTACAACTCGTATGCCTTCGAGGTGAACCAGATGGCCGGCAAGGACGATATCCGCCGGGCGATAGAGGAGCTGTTCGAGGTGAAGGTGATTCGTGTAAACACCCAGAACCGCAAAGGAAAATCTCGGCGAACCAGATTCCGCTGGGGAACTACCAAAGCCTGGAAGAAAGCAATTGTTACATTGGACCCGGAAGACAGGATAGATTTCTTTTAATATAAAGCCGCGACCGTTGGTCGCGCCCTACACTTGCCGCGACCAACGGTCGCGGCTTTATGAGCCATGGGAATACGCCGATACAAGCCGATCACGTCAGGCCGCCGCGGTGCGACCGTAAGCGATTTCGCCGACTTGACACCAGGGGCGAAACCGCTTAAAAAGTTGCTCCGGCCGAAGCGTCGCACCAGCGGACGAAACAACCAGGGCAAAATCACCGTCCGGCATCGTGGCGGCGGTCACAAACGGAATTATCGTAAAATCGACTTCCGGCGGAACAAGGATGGTGTGCCGGCAACGGTCGACTCGATACAGTACGACCCGAACCGCAGCAGCCGGATCGCACTGCTGCATTACGTAGACGGCGAGAAGCGATATATCCTGGCCCCCGACGGTTTGAAGTCGGGTGACCGGGTTGTAAGCGGGCCGGACGCGCCGGCGGAGGTGGGCAATTGCCTGCCGCTGACGAATATCCCGTTGGGGACCGACGTACACAACATTGAGTTGCAGCCGGGACGCGGAGGAGTGTTATGCCGGTCGGCCGGCGCCAAGGCGACGCTGGCCGCCCGAGACGCCGGTTGGGCGCAAATCAACCTGCCCAGCGGCGAGATTCGCCGTGTGCCGGCTGCATGTCGGGCAACGATCGGCAGCATCGGCAACTCCGACCACATGGGCATCGTGCTGGGCAAGGCCGGGCGGAAACGATGGCTGGGACGCCGACCGCACGTACGCGGAACGGCGATGAACCCGGTCGATCATCCGCACGGCGGCGGCGAAGGCCGCACCAAGGGCGGACGACACCCCGTCTCGCCAACCGGAAAACCGACCAAGGGCGGCTCTACCAGAAATAAACGCAAACCGTCGAACAAGGCGATCGTACGCCGCAGACGGACAAAAAGGTATGGACTACTGAAAATATAAAGGTTTGTTTAGCCGCCGCTTGGCTGGCGGTGGAATTTCCCGGCGTGGACGCCGGGGCTAAACTACTACTTGCCAATGAGCAGATCACTAAAAAAAGGCCCTTACGTCGATCCGAAGCTTTACCACAAAGTGGAAAAGCAAAATTCGGCGGGGACGAAAGAACCGATCAAGACGTGGGCGCGGGCGTGCACCGTGGTGCCGGAGTTCGTCGGCCATACGTTTATGGTCCACAACGGGAAAAACCACTTGAAGGTGTTTGTGACCGAGGAGATGGTCGGCCACAAGTTGGGTGAATTCGCGCCTACCCGCACGTTTCGCGGGCACGGCGGAAAGGGTAAGCGGTAAGATGGCCTACAAGGCGGTTCACAAGTTCGCGCGGATCAGTCCACGGAAAGTTCGGCCGATGGCCGAATTGATCCGCGGCAAGTTCGCCGACGATGCCTTGAACATTTTGCGGTACCAGCCGAATCGCGGCGCCAGGATGTTGGAGAAGGTGCTTCACAGCGCGCTGGCCAACGCCGAGGACCGCAGGGCGCCGAACTTGCAACACCTGATGGTGGTCGACGTGCGCGTGGACCAAGGCCCGATGTTTAAGCGTATGCGCCCGAAGGCACGCGGAATGGCCTCGATCGTCAAGAAAAAAATGTCACATATACAAGTAACATTGGATTAAACAGCATGGGTCAAAAAGTCAATCCTGTCGGGTTTCGCACCGGTGTGATGATCGGCTGGAAGAGCCGGTGGTATGCATCGAAGAAGGAGTATGCAGAGCTTTTGGTCGAGGACCATAAGATTCGGGAGTTTGTCAAAAAACGCAAGGATCGCGGCGGCAAGCCGATGTATCCGGCCATTGCAAAAATCGAAATCGAACGCACCCGCGACGAAGTAAAGGTGATACTGTTTTCGGCAAGGCCGGGTGTGCTGATCGGGCGGAAGGGCGAACGGGTCGAGGAGTTGCAAAAGGAACTGCAAGAGAAAACCGGCAGGCGAATCAACCTGAAAATCGAGGAAATCAACCGGCCGGAGATCGTCGCGCAACTGGTGGCCGAGGACATCGCCGAGCAGTTGGCGAAGCGGTCCGGGTTCCGGCGAACGATGAAGCGGGCAATGGAACAAACCATGGAAGCAGGCGCCAAGGGGATCAAAATCCAACTGGCCGGCCGGCTCGGCGGGTCGGAGATGGCCCGACGCGAAAAACAGATATCCGGCTCCATTCCGCTTAGCACGTTAAGAGCAAAGATAGACTACGGCTTCACCGAAGCCAAAATCGCCCAGGGCCACATCGGCATCCAGGTGTGGATAAACCAGGGTATGTATAGTAGCGAGGACGAGATCGATGGCGTTGATGCCAAAAAGAGTAAAGCACCGAAAAAGCCAAAGAGGTCGTATAAAAGGTGAGGCGTCGCGCGGCAACCGGGTCGTCTTCGGCGAGTTCGGCTTGCAGACGGTCCAGGGCGGCTGGATCAGTGCGGCGACCATTGAGGCCGGCCGTATCGCTGCGCAGCAATATCTGCGCACCGAGGGACGGCTGTATATCCGAATCTTCCCGCACAAGTCGGTCACCTCGATACCGCTGGAGACGCGGATGGGTAAAGGAAAAGGCGAGCCTGACTATTGGGCGGCGGTTGTAAGGCCCGGGACGGTGCTATACGAAATCAGTGGTGTGAGCGAGGAGGCCGCCCGGATGTGCTTCACCCGGCTGGCGCACAAAATGCCAGTGAAGGTCCGGTTCCTCAGAAGAAGGCCGATTTAGGAATATAAACGATGACCAAGGCAGCCGAACTTCGAGAAATGAGCGACGAGCAGCTTACGGTGGTGCTGAAGGAGACAACCGACAACTTCTTCCATCTGCGGCTCCAGGCGCAGACGGAGCGACTCGACGCTCCCAGCGAGTTGCGGAAGAACCGTCGGCTGATTGCCAGAATCAAAACGATCCGCCGCCAGCGCCAGCCCGCTGCGGCCGACAATGCAGAAGGAACCGACCATGCCGAAACGAGTTGAGGTAGGTGTTGTCACAAGCGACAAGGCTGCAAAGACACGCCGTGTGGAGATCGCCCGGCTGGTCAAGCACCCGAAGTACGGAAAATTCCTCCGCCGCAGGACCGTCTGCCACGTGCACGACGAACAGGAGCAATCGCATCTGGGTGACAAGGTCGAGATCGTCGAGTGCCCGGCGAAGTCGAAAACGAAGCACTGGGAGTTGGTCCGCGTGGTGGAGAAGGGCCGGGTGATCGACTTGGCGGCGATGCGTGCGGAGGCCAAGGTAGTGGATAGTGGATAGTCAAAAGCCCCCGCAGAAGCGTGCGGGGGCACTGCGAAGCCGCAAGCGGCCGAAGAGTGAATGATTATGATCCAGATGCAAACACGACTGGCTGTGGCCGATAACACCGGTGCGAAGGAGCTGATGTGCATCAAGGTGCTCGGCGGCACTCATCGGCGCAGCGCCGGCGTGGGTGATATCATCGTTTGCAGCGTTAAGAGCGTAATACCCGGCGCAGAGTTGAAGAAGGGCACGGTGGTCCGGGCGGTCATCGTCCGCTGCAAACAGCCCACCCGGCGCAAGGACGGCAGCTACGTCCGGTTCGATTCCAACGCGGCGGTCATTATCGACAACGAAAAGAACCCTCGTGGTACGCGGATATTCGGTGCTGTCGCCAGGGAATTGCGCGAGCGGAGCTTTATGAAAATTGTCAGCCTCGCCAACGAGGTGGTTTGATGTTAATACGAACAGGCGATACAGTAGAAGTAACAACGGGCGACGACCGCGGCACGCGCGGCAAGGTGCTGCACGTAGACCGCACGGCCGGCAAGGTGCTCGTAGAGCACGTCAACCGCGTGTACAAACACGTGCGTCGCAGCCAGCAGAACCCGCAGGGCGGCCGGCTCTCGAAGGAAATGCCCGTCCAGATTTCCAACGCGTTGTTGGTCTGCGAGTCGTGCGGGGTTGCCGCCAGGTTCGGGGTCCGGTTTCTGGACGACGGTGCGAAGGAACGTTATTGCAAAAAGTGCGGCGCCGGCAACGGCCAGATAGCTCCGCCCAAGACACAACCATAATGTAAAGCCGCGACCATTGGTCGCGGTAAATTGTGATTCGCGACCATTGGTCGCGGACCACAACAGTAGCATAAAACAAAATGACGCCCCGACTATTAGAAAAATACAACAGCGAAGTTATGCCCGCGCTGGCCGAGCAGTTTGGCCGCAAAAACCGGCTGTCTCTGCCTCGGTTGGAGAAGATCGTCATAAACATGGGCGTCGGCAGCGCAACCAGCGAGAAGAAACACCTCGAAGAGGCCCTCGGCGCACTGACGATGCTCTCCGGCCAGAAGCCGATCGTCACCTTGGGACGCAAATCGATCGCCGGGTTCCGGCTCCGGGAGGGGATGGCCATCGGGTGTAAGGCAACGCTGCGCGGGCGACGGATGTACGAGTTCCTCGATCGGCTGATCTCGATGGCGTTGCCGCGCGTGCGTGACTTTCGGGGTTTAAGTCCCAACGCGTTCGACGGACATGGGAACTACAGCCTCGGGCTGACCGAACAGTTGGTCTTCCCGGAATTGAACCCCGACAAGTATACACATACACAAGGGATGAACATTACGCTGGTCACCAGCACCGACAGCGACGACGAGTCGCGCGAGTTGTTGCGTAAATTGGGAATGCCGCTTCGGACAGAGTAGGGTGCGTGCAACGCACCATCATGGAAATAAACGATTATACATTGGTGCGTTTCACGCACCCTACAACCAACGGGATACAACCGCATGGCAAGCAAATCGAAAATAGCCAAGGCGATTCGCACGCCGAAGTTTACTACCCGCAGCGAGCGGCGGTGTAAGATATGCGGCCGCCCCCGGGCTGTTTATCGGAAATTCGGCATATGTCGAATCTGCTTCCGCAACCTTGCGGACGAAGGTCTGATACCCGGTGTGAAGAAGGCAAGTTGGTAGCGTTAAGGTAATTAGGAACTCTAAATATTATGATGACCGACCCCATCGCCGATATGTTGACCCGCATCCGCAACGCGGTGCGCGTCGAACGGCCCCATGTCGCTATGCCCATCTCGAAGGTCAAACGCGGCCTGGCGGAAGTGCTCAAGCGCGAGGGCTACATCTGGGACTGGGAAGAAGTGGAAAGCACCCCGGCAAACCTGCTGCGCGTTCACCTGAAATACGGCCCAAATGGAGAGCAGATAATCCGGCGCATCCGCCGTGTGAGCAAGCCGGGCCGCCGTGTGTACAGCGCCGCCGCCGCGCTGAAACCGGTACTGGGCGGGCTGGGAATTCGCGTTATCAGCACAAGCCGTGGAGTGATTAGCGACCGAGAAGCACGACAACGAAAACTCGGCGGTGAAGTGCTCTGTGAAATTTGGTAATAAAGGCGAACGGATATGTCACGGATCGGGAAAAAACCGGTAACGGTTCCTGAGAAGGTCAAAGTGCAGATCGCAAATCGCACCGTGACCGTCGAGGGTGCGTTGGGAAAACTCCAGTGGGAACACCGGCCGGAGATCGACGTAGTGTATGATGAATCGTCCAAGACGGTTGTCGTCTCGCGGCGCGACGACCAGCGCCAAAACCGCGCACTGCATGGACTGACCAGGGCATTGATCCAAAATATGGTCGTCGGAGTGACGGAAGGATACGAACGGCGGTTGGAGATACACGGCGTTGGATACTTGGGAACGGTGCAGAATCAACGGCTTGAACTGCGCGTCGGATTGGCGAACGAACTGCACGTTCCAATTCCCGGGGGGTTGGACGTAAGCTGCCCCGACCCGCAGCACATACTCATCCGTGGAATCGACAAACAGCTTGTCGGCCAGTTTGCGGCCGATGTGCGAGCGTTACGTAAGCCGGAACCGTACAAAGGCAAAGGCATTCGGTACATGGGCGAGCAGGTCCGCCGCAAGCAAGGCAAGGCGATGGTGAAGTAAATGAAACACGAAAAGAAAATCGGCAAACAGCGATGGCGCCGACGTTGCCACGTTCGGAACCGCCTGAAGCACGACTCTACCCGTCCGCGATTGAGCATCTTCCGCAGCCGCAAGCACATATACGCCCAAATTATCGACGACCAGACGGGTCGCACGCTGGCGGCCGCCGGTACGACCGACAAGCCGCTGCGCGAGGAGTTCCGCTACGGTGGAAACAAAGACGCGGCGACGGCGGTCGGCAAGGCCGTCGCTTCAGCGTCGCTTCAGGCCGGTGTGAAACAGGTCACCTTAGACCGACGCGAATACAAGTACCACGGCCGGGTCGCCGCATTGGCGGCCGCTGCACGTGAGGCAGGATTGGAGTTATAAATAACTATGTCCAACGAAACGACACAAGGCGAACTGATCGACAAGGTCGTCAAAATTCGGCGGTGTGCGGCCGTGGTCAAAGGCGGCCGCCGATTCAGCTTCGCGGCGATGGTGGTCGTCGGCGACGGCCAGGGTAAAGTCGGCTGGGGATACGGCAAGGCCAACGAGGTGCCGCCCTCGGTCGAAAAAGCAGTTAAGGACGGGACAAGGAATATGCTTCCCATTGCGATTAAGGGCACTACCATCCCGCACGCCGTGAAGGGTCATTACGGCGCCGCAAAGGTGGTTCTGTTGCCGGCCGGCCCGGGGACCGGAGTAATCGCCGGCGCGGCGGTCCGTGCAGTGTGCGAAGCCGTCGGGATCAAAGACATCCTTACAAAGAGTTTCGGTACGAGCAACTCAATCAACCTTGTCAAGGCAACTATCGGCGCCCTAAGAGAACTCCGCTCACAGAGCGAAGTCGAACGCCTACGTGGAGTCTCGCTCTCATGAATCTCAACGACGTCCATCACGGTATCCAAAAAAACAAAAAGCGGAAACGCTTGGGGCGAGGTATCGGCTCGGGACACGGCAAGACCTGCGGACGCGGCCACAAGGGCCAGCGTTCCCGGGCAGGGTACTCCGTACACCCGACCTTCGAGGGCGGCCAGATGCCGCTGGTCCGCCGAATACCCAAACGCGGCTTCAACAATCGCTGGGCGCAGGTCGTCGCAATCGTAAACCTCGGCGAACTGGAAAATCGCTTCGACGACGGCGCCGAGGTAACCCCGGAGGTGCTGAAGTCCAAAAATTTGGCCAAGGGCCGCTACGACGAGCTGAAAGTGCTCGGCGAAGGCGAGTTGACCAAGAAACTAAAGATTTCCGCACACCGGTTCAGCCGGTCCGCTTTGGAGAAGATTCAAAAGGCCGGCGGCGAGGCGGTAGTGTTGCCCGGGAAAAAACCGGTTGTGAAAAATAAGCAAAAAGCCAAATAAAACAAAAAAGATCGAGCGATGTGGGAAAAAATTCGTGTCATCTTCACGATCCCTGAGCTGCGCCAGAAAATACTGTTGACGCTGCTGTTTCTGGCAATCTATCGCATCGGCTGGCAAATCACGTTGCCGATAGTCGACCAGGCGAAGATGACGCAGTTCTTCAGCAGCGATGCAGCCGGCGGACTGGGTGCGATCATTGAGCAGGTCTCCGTGTTCAGTGCAAGCCAACTCAGCCAGGCTACGATCTTCGGGCTGGGTATCATGCCGTACATCTCCGCCTCGATTATCTTCCAGTTGCTCGGCAGCGTTTATCCTCCGCTGGAGCGGCTGCAAAAGGAGGGCGAAAGCGGCAGAAAGAAAATCAACGAATACACCCGATACGCCACCGTTGTGCTGTGCCTGGGCCAAAGCTGGTTCTACGTGGGGTTCCTGGTCCAAAACGGTTTGGTCCACAACGAGCCGGCGTTCCTGACCGCCGGCGGTACGCTCACCTTCGGATGGCAACTTACCGCCGTGTTGACGATGACCGCCGGCACGGTCTTCCTGATGTGGCTGGGCGAGCAGATCGACGAATACGGGATAGGCAACGGCATCAGCCTGCTGATTATGGCCGGCATCCTTGCCCGAATGCCCGCCGCCGGACTGAAACTCATCAAGCCGATGATAGATCAAGGCGGCATTCAACTAGGGGCCGCTCGGGGGCAGGTAGGCGTGGAAACACTGCTCGTGCTGGCCGTGCTGTTCGTCAGCGTTGTGTTCGGCATTGTGTTCATCACGCAAGGCCAACGGCGCATCCCCACGCAAAGCGCAAAGCACGTCCGCGGGCGCCGCGTATACGGCGGCACGCGGCAATACCTGCCGCTGCGGGTGAACCAGGCCGGGGTGATGCCGATCATCTTCGCCAGCAGCCTGTTGCTGTTCCCCTCGGTTATCTTTGGGTGGTTAGCCGGTACTTTCCCCCCGCCGGCCGACGCAAAGTGGTACAGCTTCTCTGAGATTTGCACTAATCTTAATCATGCGTTCCAACGCGGCGATTCGTTCATCTACAATGCGCTGTACGTCGCAATGATATATTTCTTTTGTTACTTCTGGACCGCCATTACGTTCAACCCGAAAGATATGTCGGACAACTTGAAAAACTACGGCACCTGCATCCCGGGCTACCGACCCGGCAAGCGGACCGCCGACTACCTGGAAAAGGTGATGGTGCGGATCACCTACGTCGGCGCCGGGTTCCTTGCACTGGTCGCCATTATTCCTACTATCATCTCCGGCTGGATGGGTATCGACT
>DAOWNK010000066.1 GCA_030642635.1 Pirellulales bacterium | reverse complement strand
GCCACTGGCACTGTCGGTGGATGTAATCGCCTCCGATCTGAAATCCGAACAGGTCGTTGTGCGTGTCGATGTCGTAGTCACCATTCACGTTGCTCTGCACGCCGTTGTCGTCGACCATTCCGCTGCTGCGGAAGTAGAACCGCTCGTCGATCGACAAGGTCCGAAGACCGATTAAATACGACGTATAATCACCCGGCTGACATTCTCGCCGCCATCGGCCGTTCGAGTGGAGCACCAATCGGTCTTCCCGACCACGAGGCCGCAGCCGAACGTTCACCTCGTAGTTGTTCATCTGAGACTTGTACCAAATGACTTGTTCTTCGGCCCGATTGAACCCGCCGACCGACTCCTCGAACTGGCTGAACAGGTTGCCGGCGGTTACACCTCCGACGTAGTCGATTCGGTCGCCGTAGGCCGTTTGCGAATCGGACCAGGCGTTCATACCCCAGTAGGTGAACTCGACAAAGTGATCGCGGTTGTCGGTATCGCGGCCGAGATAATGCCCGATGGTGGCCGTGTAACCGGCCGCCGAGTCGAAGCCGATGCCTCGGGTGTCCATCTTTGTCGCGAATACACCGGTGGTACCGTTAAGTTCCCAGGTAGTTCCTATACCGCGCGGCTTGCTGCGACTGAGGATGCGAATACCTTGCTTGAAATACCAATCGTCCGGGCAGCAGCATCCGCCGCCGCACACTGCACAACACGGACCCAGTGCACACGCATTGCACGTCCCGCCGTCCAGGTCACATGACTCACACGGCACATACTCCCCGGACTGCTGTAGTGTGGCCTCCGGCTGAATTGCCGTGGGCTGCTGAGCCGCGGCCCGGGAACCGAGAAGTAGGCCGATCATGGCCAGGGTTACCCATGTTATCCATATTATTTTTTTCACGAACTAGTCCTCCTTAGTGGGTGCCATGGCCACGACAAGCGTGGCCATGTGAACCAGCATCGAAGCATGCCCACGACAAGCGTGGGCATGGCACCCAATTCACCATTTGAATTTCACTTAATCCACCCCGATGCCAAGACACAGCACTTCACACCTGCCTAAAATCGGCCAAAGCGGAGCCGGAGAATAGTAATAACCGTTAAATTTCCAAGAGAATGTGTAGATTTTTTGATCGTTAAGCTTCATGGATATATCCTAAATTGACGCAATGCTTCTACACCCCCTGTATTCCCTGGAGTTACACTCCACCTATGGGGTTCCTGTTCAGGAAGGATTGGGAAAACATGGCGACGTCTGGACCGCCGTACCGGCGGCCGCTAAACTTGTTGATTCCAATGTTGCTAGCCCCGGGTGTATTCACCCGGGGCTAAATATGTACCGGCGGCTTGAACGCCCAAAAAGGTTCCACACATGACAGATACGCTACAATCGCTCATGGACACCGGCACGAAGCTCTGGCTCGACTCAATCGACCCGGAACTGGTCCGCAGCAATCGTGCGATCGGGGCAACCGGCGCCACCTCGAACCCGATCATCGTCGCCGACCTGATCGCCACCGGCCGATTCGACGAGCAGATCGAAGAACTTGTGCGTGAAGGTCTCGACGACAGCCAAATTGCCTGGCGGATGACCGACCGGATGGTCCGCGACGCCCAAGAGGTCTTTTTGCCCGTTTGGGACCAGACCGGCGGAAACGACGGCTACGTCAGTTTCGAGGTGGATCCGCTGCTGGAGGATCCCGAGGCGGACCTGCCGCACCGGGAGCGTGTTGCACAGTATGTTTCGCTGGGCCGGGAGTGGTCGGCCGGCCATCGCAACCGGATGATCAAGGTGCCCGCCACGCCGGCAGGGCTGGACGCACTGGAGGACCTGGTCGCCGCCGGTGTGACGGTCAACGTCACGTTGATCTTCTCTGCCCGACAGTATCGCGCCGCCCGGAACGCCGTCTGGCTGGGTGCAAGACGACGCGAGAATCTTGATAATTTCAAAAGCGTCTACAGCATTTTCATCTCTCGGCAAGACGCTTACACCAAAAAGGCCGTGCCGGAGCTCTCCGAGGAGGCACAGGGGCAGGTCGGGATACTTGTCGCCAAACGAATCTGGGCCGAGAACCAAAAGTTCTGGGCCGAACGCACAACGCCGCTTGACCAGGAGATCGTATTCGCCAGCACCGGCACGAAAAACCCGGACGAACTGCCGTGGAAATACGTCGAGGCACTGGCCGGCAGCGACATCCAGACCAACCCGCCGGGGACCAACGACGCGGTGGCCGCCGGCGGACTGACGTTCACCCGCCAGGTAGACCAACTTCCACCGGCAGAAGTGGTCGCAGAGATCGACCGGCTGGTGGACATGGAAAAGCTGGAAGCGACGCTGATGGCCGAGGGGATCGAAAAGTTCGCCAAACCGCAGAAGACGCTGTTGGCGCTGGTCAGGGGGAGGGGGAAAGAAGAAGGATGAAGGGGGAAGGCGGAAGGGGGAGTTGCGAAGCCGCAAGCGGCTTTCCCCTTCCGCCTTCCCCCTTCCGCCTTCCCCCTTCTCTCCACCTCCACCCGTGCTAGAATAATCGCTTCGCCGGTCTGTCCATACTGCCGTACCCAACCGGAGCACTCTAACCATGTCACTGGACGCTTACTCACTATGCCCGTGCGGCACCGGAAAGAAAATCAAGTTCTGCTGTAGCGATCTGCTCGGAGAGTTGCAAAAGATCGACCGGATGATCGAGGGCGAGCAGTATCTCGGCTGCCTTCAGCACATCGAACAGCTTCGTCGGAAGCATCCAGATCGGGCGTCTTTGATGGCGATCAAGGGGATGCTGCTCCGCGGGACCAATCAGGCGGAAGCCGCAGCGGCCAATGCGGCCGAGTTTCTTGAAAAACATCCCGAGAACCCAACGGCTCTGGCCGAGGCGGCAATCGCAACCGCAGCCGAAGAAGGAAACGCCCGAGAAGCAATGAAGACGTTGCAGCGCGCAATAGCCGCGGCCGACGGCAAAGTTCAAGAACGACTGTACGAAGCCATGAGCATAGTGGCCCTGGCGTTACTGCGTGATGGTGCTTGGATGTCAGGCCGAGCGTTGCTGCAGCTTCAACTGATGATCAACCAGGGCAATCGGCAATTATTGAATATGCTGGTCCAGTTGAACCGGTCGCCGAATGTTCCGTTGCTGCTGAAGGACCACTCGCTGCTGGAATCGCCGCCGGATGATGTCACCTGGAAAGACCGATTCGATGAGGCAATCTCCCCGGCCTACATGGGCAACTGGCGCTGGGCGGCCGAGCGGCTGGCAACACTCGCAGAAGAGTTTCCCGACGCGCCGGCGATCAGGCGGAGCATTGCCGCGCTGTGCGGTTGGATGTCCGACACACCCGGCTGCTGCGACGCGCTGCGGAAGTACGCCGCGATGGACGTACCGCTGGAAAACGCAGTCGAAGCAACCGCCGCGGCCATGCTGCTGGACGACGATCCGCTGGGCGACCTACTCGACACGTTCCGAATCGAGTGGGAAGTAACAGACCTCGAGGAGCTTCAAGCCGGTTTGACCCTTGAGGGACGGGTGATGTCGCTCACGGTCGATCCGTCATATTTTGCGGACGATGACACGCCGCCGCCAAAAGCATCCTACGCGCTGTTCGATCGCCAGACACCGGAGACGGCCGAAGGCATAGAGCTAAAAGACGTTCCTTTCTTATTCGGCCGCGCGATGCTTTACGGACGCCAAACCGACCGTCGGGCAAGGCTGGAGGTCGCCGGTGTGGCGGCCGATGATCTCGAGCAAGTAAAAACCATGCTCAAGGAGACGGTCGGTAATGCAATGGCCGACGATGTAAAGCAAGAGGTTACAGGCCATGTGTCGGCCACCCGGCAATTGCTCCGTTGCATGATGCGCCCGCCGGAGGATATCTCGCAGGAACAATTCGACGCACTGATCGACCGGCACCGGCGCGATGTGCTGCTGAACCGATGGCCGGAGTTAAAACTCGGCATCTTCGAGGGACAATCACCACGCGAGGTCGCCGGCGGTGACAAATACCGCATCGAACTGTCGGCCGCGATTATGGTGTTGGATTATTGGTGCGAACAAGACCAGGGCAGTTTCGACTTCAAGGAACTAAAGGCCGAACTCGGCCTGCCGACGCTCGGGCCGATCTACCCGGAGCAGCACCCGATCAAAACGCTGCCGCTTGTGCGTCTTGCGCGTGTAACGGCCCAGCGGCTCTCCGACGAGGACCTGGTTGTAGGTTATCATCGCGCGGAGGTGTTCGGCGCCACTGCCGCTTTGCGGAAGTTCGCCCGGGCGATAATCGACCGACCAAGCCTCTCGGGCAACAACGAACAACTTGCGGCCTATAGAACTCTCGCCCAAATGGAACGCGACCCTGATCGGGCGCTGGAGTACGTTCATCAGGGTCGCGCGGCGGCGGAATCGGCCGGCCAATCGCCCGTCTCGTGGTTGCTGTTCGAGCTGTCGCTGCAATTTTCGCTTGGCGACACCGACCAGATCAGCCGGCTGCTGGGCCTGATACAGGACCGGCACATCGAGGAGCCGGGCGTAGCCGATGCGCTGACGCAATTGCTGATCCAAGTCGGCGTGCTTCGACCCGACGGTACGCCTGCCGGGCCACCGCAGCCGATGCAAAAGGAGGCGGCAGAACCGGCACAGGCCGAGGAACCCGGCAAAATTTGGACGCCCGATGCCGAGCCTGCCATCGAGGGTGGGAAAATTTGGACACCCGATTGAAAAGCAGACGTTCATATGCCCCGTCGCAACCTATTTGTACTGATTACCGTAAGCGTCGTCTCGCTTATCTGCTACCAGCAGGTCGCTACCAACCGGTACGGCCGGATCGTGGCCGACGCGATAAATCAGGTCGAGCACCGATACCTGGAACAGATCGAACCGACCGATCTGTTCGAGGGTGCAATGCAAGGGATGATTGACCGGCTGGACGACCCGTATTCCGCGTTCATAAGCCCCAAGGACTTGCAGGAATTCCACGAGATTATCGACCAGAAGTTCGGCGGGGTGGGCATGGAGGTCGCCCTGGACCCGAAAACCAGGCAGCTTACGGTGCTCAGCCCGCTGGTCGGCACGCCGGCATACAAAGCCGGCATTTGCGCCGGCGACAGAATCCTCAGAATCGACGACCATAGCACGCAAGGCATGTCGCTTAGAGACGCCGTGGCGCACATGCGCGGAAAGTCGGGCCAACCGGTCACGCTCTCCATACTCCACCAGGGCGACAGCGAGCCGGTTGATATCACGATCGTCCGGGCGGTAATCCAAATCGACACCGTCCTGGGCGATACTCGCAACGCCGACGGCTCCTGGAACTTTTTTCTTGATGGATACGGTGCAGAAGAAGACTCTGAGGAATCACTGCGGATCGGCTACCTGCGAATCAACGTCTTCTCTGAAAACACCGCCAAGGAGTTGCGAGAGGCAATAGATGGGCTACTTGCCCACGGTATGGACGGCTTGATACTGGATATGCGAAACAACCCGGGCGGGCTGCTCGGCGCGGCGACCGACGTGTGCGATATGTTCATCGACTCCGGGGTGATTGTAACCACTCGCGGCCGCGACAAGCAAGTAAAACGGACAGTTCGGGCAACCGCACCCGGCACGCACCGCGACTTCCCCATCGCCGTGCTGGTCAACCAGTACAGCGCAAGCGCCAGCGAGATCGTGGCCGCATGTTTGCAAGACCACTCTCGGGCGGTAATCATAGGCCAACGGACCTGGGGCAAGGGAACCGTACAGGAGGTCATCAACCTTGAGGCCGCACAAGGCGCAGTGAAATTGACCACCGCCAGCTATTGGCGACCCAACGAAAAGAACATCCACCGAGGCAAGGACGTCGGCGAGCAGGCCGACTGGGGCGTAACGCCGGACGATGGCTGTGAAGTGATCGTCGAAGGCGATGAATTGACTAAGCTGCGGCTCTGGCGAATGCACCGCGACCGACCCGGCGTAACGCCCGGCGACGATGCCGATGCCGAACCGTACACCGACCCGCAGTTGGAAAAAGCGATCGAATATATCGAAGGGAAATTAACCATAAAACCGCGACCGGTGGTCGCGGCTTTATGAGGGATTAGGGATTGGGGATTAGGATTTTGCTTTTCATCTCTTCTCTCTTCTTCCTTCCCAATCCCTAATCCCTCATCACACACCTACATCAACTGCCACCGGCCGGTGCTCACCACGTAAACGCCCAGCATCAAGTTCGTGATCGCATGGGCGGCAATGCAGCCCCAAATATTCCGAGTCTTGACCATAAGCCACGTGACCAGCGTGAACCATACGGCCGCCGCGAGCAACTCGCCCGGGTGCATTAACATGGGCGCTGCCGTGCCGACCACCACCGCCGTTGCGTTCACCTTGCCGAACGGCACTTGCCACCAATCCTGATCGACGACGAATCGCATCAGGAACCCACGCAGAAAAAACTCCTCGATTACCGGCACTACGGCGACCAAACCTAAAAATCGCACCGCCAGAAACGTCCAGGCACAACCCGATGAAGCTCCTAACTGCACAAACGGATTAAATGCGCTGCGGGCGCCGGAACCGATTATCCAACCTAACTGCACCCTTTCCAACAGAGGCTGAAAAAATACGTGCTCCAGGTCCAACCTGCACACTACGATCCAGACCACCCCGCCGACCACACCGACCACCACGGCCAACCACCCTACGCGGAACGGAAACTCTCGGTAACCAGGCAGCACGAACACCACGGCGGCAAGCGTCAGCACGATCTTCGCGGTGTAGACCCACGGGTAGTATTCGCATGGAATCGACAGCCATTGAAACCCACCGCTGCTCGACTCAGTTGCCGCTTCGGGCTTAGGCTCTATGCTGGTGAGCAGCAGGAACACGACAAGCGGCAGCAGGAACGTTACCCAACGGTGTCGCAGCAGCAACGCCCGACGACCACGCAATAAATTCGTCATTGTTGATGACTCCATGTTCGGGAATTCGTCATTTAGCCCGCCGTGAATACACGGCGGGCAATGCCTGCACCACTGGCAATGGTTGCCCCGGGTGTATTCACCCGGGGCTAAATCAGCACAACCACGAGCTGCTTCGGGCCGTGGACACCAAGAATTAGTATCTTTTCTATATCGGCCGTCCGGCTGGGACCTGTGATTAAAACGAACTCGCCGCGACGGTCCGGCTGGGCGGTCCGCCGGGCAATCTCCGCCCATCCGGCCGGCATGTGCTCGACCAACTGTTCGACGGTGGCCACAACCACGCACGCCGGCGGCAGGTAGCACATCAGCCGTTGCTCGGCCGTGTCGTTGGCCACCACGCACGTGCCCGTGTCGGCCAGCAGCATCTCGGCCGCAACCAGCCCGACCGAAAGTTCGGCCATCTCATTAGCGTCCCAACCATCGTGCGTCCATGTGATCCGCTCGGCGGGCACGTCGGCGGCCAACTCGCGGCAGAGCCGGCAATCGACCGCACCGAGCGTCCGCCAGTCCGACCGCTCCGCCAGTTCGGCTAGCTTCCGCCGTGCCTCAGCCATCGAGCCGCATCGGATCAACTCACCGCTTACCGCCTCCAACTCGCATGTGAACTGTTCTACAAGTTGCTCGGTGGTCGGACCGGTGCTCGGCCAGACCTCCGGCGCCGGCGGCCGTTCGACCGGCGGGTGTGTTTGCAACGCGGTGCGCACCCGAGCGAGTATGTTTTCGCGGCTGGTTGTGGTCATGGCCGGTTGCTCTCGTTTTTTTTCTGTTTTGCTAAACCGCAAGCGGCACAACACGATCCGCAAACGTCTTTGCGCAACTCCGCCACTTTGCGATCTGTCCGGCGACGCATCCATCGTGTTCTGAATGCAGGGCCTGAAAGTGGCGGCAGCTCGCGGCCCCGGGTCCAGGCACGCAGCTTGTCGACGTGCAGCGAGCGTGGGACCAGCCCGATTATGCGCATACCGACGCGCATCGCCCAGGCCGCCAGACTGTATCGCACCGGCCCGCACATGGCCCAGGCCCAGACGTTCCATGTTATCCGGTCGATGAGCGAGTTTGCCGGCGACGGCTCGTTCACCGCCCGATGCCGCAGGTGGACAAGCTGGTGCGATATATCGACCTTCACCGGGCAGACCTCGCTGCACGCCCCGCACAGCGACGATGCGAACGGCAGCGTGCCGGCCTGCTTCAGCCCGACCAGGTGCGGCGTGATGATCGAACCGATCGGCCCCGGATATACCCAGCCGTATGCCCAACCGCCCACCCGGCGGTAAACCGGGCAGACGTTCAGACACATGCCGCAGCGGATGCACGTGAGCGCCTTCCGCGCGGCCGGGTCTTGCAGTATTTTCGTCCGTCCGTTGTCCAGCAATATGACGTACAATTCCTTGCCCGGCGTTGCGCCGTGGATCAGGTGCGTATAGCTGGTCAGCTTCTGCCCGGTGCCGACCCTGGCCAGCAGGTTCAAGAAGACCGGCAGGTAGTCGATCGACGGAAGCATCTTCTCGATGCCGACCAGCGCGACGTGCACCGGCGGGGTGGAGGTAGACAGCCCGACGTTCCCTTCGTTCTCGACCACCGCCAGCGTGCCGGTATCGGCCACGGCAAAGTTACAGCCGGACATACCCATGTCGGCCTTAAGGTATTCCTCGCGCAAATGCCGCCGGGCGATGTTCGTAAGGTGCTCGTGCTCGGCACTGAACGGTTCGCCGAGTTTTTCCTCGAACAGTTTTCCGACGTCCTCGGCCGACAGGTGCAGCGCCGGGGTGACGATGTGCGTGGGCCGCTGGCCGGCCAACTGCACGATGTACTCGCCCAAGTCGGTCTCCATCGCCCGGATACCGGCGGACTGGAACGCGTGGTTCAACTCCATCTCCTCGCTTACCATCGACTTACCCTTCACAACGGTTTTGACGTTGTGCCGTCGGGCGATGTCCAGCACCAGTCGGTTGGCCTCTTCGGCGGTTTCCGCCCACAGCACGGTAGCTCCGCGAGCGGTGATGTTCTGCTCGAACTGCACGAGCAGTTTATCGAGGTTGGCCACCGCGAAGGTTTTGATTTGTTCGGCCGCATTGCGCCAGTCTTGCCAGTATGGAATGGCGTCGGTGATCTCGCGGTTATTCTCGGTGGACCGCACAGCCGCCTCGTAGGTGGCCTTCGGCCCGGCCGGTTCGTACAGTCCCCGATTTTGTTCCTTCAGGAACGGAGCGCCTTCGAGATGGAGATTTTCGGTTGTCACAACAACTCCGCAATATGCTTTATTTGAATGTGCTGTGCCGCCGGCGTGCGCTGCATGATGCCGCCGATGTGCATCAGGCAACTGGCGTCCGGCGAGACGACCACCTCGGCGCCGCTTTTGACGATATTCTCCACCTTTGTTTCCCCCATGGCAAGCGAGGTGCCGGCCATTTTCACACTGAACGTGCCGCCGAACCCGCAGCAGTCGGCCATGTCGGGCAACTCGCAGTAGGTCAGCTCGCGGATGTTCTTAAGCAGCGTAAGCGGTTGTTCGACCACGCCCAACTCGCGCCGCGTATGGCAGCCGTTGTGCATGGTGACTTTATGCGGATACGTCGCCCCGGTATCAGTCACACCAAGAACGTCAACGAGGAACTCGGTCAACTCGAACACGCGGCGGCCGATGGAAACTATCCGCTCGTCCGGGGCGACGTGCCCGAAGAACACACGGCACATCGCCGTGCAGGAACCGGACGGCGAGACGATCCAGCGATACTTTTCGAACACGTTGCAGAAATGGCGGATTACACGCTTGGACTCTTTCCAGTAGCCCGAGTTGAACGCCGGCTGGCCGCAGCAGGTTTGTGCCTCTGGATAGACGACCGGCACGTCGTACCGCTGAAGCAGCTTGACGGTGGCGTCGGCCACGTGCGGGTAGAACTGGTCGATATAGCAGGGGATAAACAACGCGACCGGCTCACCCGGCCGATACGGCGGATCGTCTTGCCTAGGCGCCGGGGTGTTTGCCGGTTGAATCATATGCTTTTTATATCGTATTGTCGGAGTTGCGCCAACAGTCTCATTTAGCCGCCGTGCTTGCACGGCGCATGGTAATAATGGTACGATTACGGTGCGTTGCACGCACCCTACAAAGCTATATTCGCATGCGCAATAATATCATACTAACCGTCGTCGTGGTGCTGGTCTTTGCCGGAAGCTTTTGGGCAAAAGGGCTGTTGGACCGGCCGTGCGATAGCGTCACCGGCAATGTCCGAACGTGCCGCCGGATTGTCTCCACCGCGCCGAGCATTACCGAAACGCTCTTCGCACTGGGACTCGGCGATCGGGTGGTCGGGGTAACGCGATTTTGCAACTATCCGCCGCAGGCCAAAACCCGGACAAAAATCGGCGGGTTCCTCGATCTGAACTTCGAGGCAGTCGTTGCACTGCGGCCGGAGCTTGTCGTCATATTGATCGAAGACGACCGCTCGCGGCAGGCGTTCGGCAAGCTGGGGATAAAGACACTGGCCGTCTGCCATCAGAACATCGAAGGAATAGTCGATTCGATCACCGACCTCGGACGAACATGCGGCATGGAAGAGAAAGCCGAGACAATCGTCGCCGACATCCACGCACGCATGGACCGCATACGCCGAAAGACCGCAACACTGCCGCGACGCAGTGTGATGGTCGCCGTCGATCGGACCTTCGGCTGCGGCCGGCTGGAAGACGTTTACATCGCCGGCCGCGACGGCCATATCGATCGGATAGTCGAACTGGCCGGCGGCCGGAACGCATACAGCCAAGGCGTCGCACGATTTCCGGTCGTCTCGACCGAAGGAATTTTGCACATGAACCCGGAGGTAATCATCGACCTGGTCCCGGAAGCAACGGCCGAGCGGCTTGGTGCCGAGTCGATAGGCGCCGACTGGCAGCGCCTTGCCGGAGTCGAGGCGGTCCGCACCGGCCGGGTCTACGTGGTGGCCGACGATCGTGCCACGGTGCCGGGGCCGAGCTTCATCCGACTGGCCGAGCACCTTGCCCGGCTGATCCATCATCCATCCGCTTGCGGCTTCGCAACACAATTACACCGCCATGCTAAGCCGCAAGCGGCTGATTAAATTATCATGCACCCACCCGCCGACAACACTGCCGTTGACATCCGCGACCTGTGCTTCAGCATCGGTGTCAACGAGATATTGCGCGACGTGTCGCTGAGCGTCGAGCAGGGCCGGTACGTGGCGATTGTCGGTCCGAACGGTGCGGGAAAAACTACGCTGCTGAAATGTATCGACCGGATACTGACCGGCTGGACCGGCCGGATCGAGGTCTTCGGCCGGCCGCTGCACCGATACAGCCAGCGAGAGTTGGCACGCCGGATCAGCTACGTGCCACAGGCCGACGGCCATGTTTCGCCGTTTACGGTCGAGCAGTTCGTGCTGATGGGCCGATACCCGTACCTAAGCCCGCTGACCACGGTCGGGCGCGAGGACCGGCAGGTGGTCCGCCGGGTGCTCGAACAGACCGGGACCGCCGAGTTTGCCGACCGGCCGCTTGAAACACTAAGCGGCGGCGAGCGTCAAAAGGTGTTCATCGCCGCCGCGCTGGCACAAGGCGCAGAGGTGCTGCTGCTGGACGAGCCGACAACATTTCTCGACTACCGCCACCAGGCCGATATCCGACGGCTGCTGGCCGAGGCGAACAAGGCCTCGGGCATTACCGTCGTCGCCGTCACACATGACCTGAACCATGCCGTCCTGGAAAGCGACCGCGTGGTGGCGATGCGCAACGGAACCGTGATGTTCGACGGCCGGCCCGACGAAATTATGAACACGGACGTACTGCGGCGAATTTACGATACGCCGTTCACACTGGTCGATCACCCCAGGGCGACGGTTCCGGTGATCGTGCCGCAAGTGAGGGATTAGGGATTAGGGATTGGGAGGAAGGGATTAGGGATTGGGGATTAGGGATTAGGAAGGAAGAAGAGAGAAGAGGGAAAAGAGAAGAGGGAAGAGATGAAAAGCAAAATCCTAATCCCTAATCCCCAATCCCTAATCCCTTGTTTATACTCTGAACAATGAAACCCTTCATCCTACTAACCCTGTTTATCCTCGCCGTGCTGGTGATCGCTGTCGCGCCGTTCTGTGGTATCGAGCACATTCCATACAGCACGCTTTGGACGGGCGAGTTGGACCGGCCGCAGGCCGACATCCTCTGGAAGATTCGCATCCCGCGTGTGGCAGTTGCGTTTCTGGCCGGCTCGGCGCTGGCCGTAAGCGGCATGGCGTTTCAGGCGATGTTCCGCAACCCGTTGGCCACGCCGTTCACGCTGGGCATCGCCAGCGGCGCGTCGCTAGGGGCGGTCGTGTGCATTCACACCGGCTGGACGTTCACGTATCTGCACCGTTTTGGAATATCGAGCGTCTCGGTTTGTGCATTGGGCGGTGCGATGGCGACGATCCTGCTGGTCTACGGCCTGACCCGGGTGAAACGCGGGTTCTCCACCACCACGATGCTGCTGGCCGGTGTTGCGGTGAGTTTCTTCTTCTCCAGCGTGATACTGCTGCTACAGTATCTAAGCGATTTTACTCGCACCTTCCGTATGCTCCGCTGGGTGATGGGCGGCCTGGAAAACGTCGTCGATTTCCACGACGTGCTCAGCGTAGCGCCGTTTGTCGTGGCCGGTTGCCTGATCGTGTTGTACCTGACACACGAACTGAACCTGCTGGCCACCGGCGACGAGCTGGCCGCCAGTCGTGGGGTCGAGGTGGACAGGGTGAAGAAGGCGTTGTTTTTCGCCGCGTCGTTGATGGTCGGCGGTGTGGTGGCGATCTGCGGCCCGATCGGGTTCGTCGGCCTGATGGCCCCGCACATCTGCCGGCTGTTGATCGGCCCGGACCACCGCTGGCTGAGCGTCGCGACGCTGTTGTTCGGCGGGATGTTTTTGGTGCTGTGCGACACGCTCGCCCGAACGATCATTGCCCCGACCGAGCTGCCGGTCGGCATTATAACTGCACTTTTGGGCGGGCCGTTTTTCCTTTGGCTGTTGCTGGGACGTACTCCAAAGCCGCTTGCGGCTTAGCACCGCTGTTTACTTTGGCGGGGCGATGTACGGCGGCGGCAACTCGCGAGGCGGCTTGTACTCTTGCGGCACGTAGACCGGCTTGATGTACT
>DAOWNK010000168.1 GCA_030642635.1 Pirellulales bacterium | reverse complement strand
GCCGCCGGCCTGAAGGCCGTGTTTCTAGCGTTTTGCACCTAAAAACGGAAGAGCCAGTTCCACCATGCTTCACCGCATTGCCGCCGCCATGTTGATGTTCCTCTTAGTCGCCGTCGGCACGGCCGAAGCCGAGATCACCACCGAACGGTCCGATCGGGGAGTAACGGTCAAAATCGACGGCGAACTGTTCGCCGAGTACCTGATCGACTCCGGCGGAAAACCGATCGTATGGCCGATCATCGGACCGACCGGCAAACCGATGACCCGGGCGTATCCCATGGCCGAAGCTCCCGGCGAGAGGAAAGACCATCCACACCACCGCTCGTTGTGGTTCACCCACGGTGATGTAAACGGATTGAGTCACTGGCACAAGGAGATTACCCGACATCGCGAGTTCGTCAAAGTAGAAAGCGGTTGCTGTGCGACGATCGTCACGCGAAACGATTGGCTGGCGCCCGACGGGAAGAAGGTGTGCGAGGACGAGCGGACGCTAACGTTCGGCGCCGATGGCGACGTGCGATGGATCGACTTCGATATTACCCTAAAGGAGACTGCCGGACCGGTCACCTTCGGCGATACCAAGGAGGGTTGCTTTGGCGTCCGTGTGGCCGGCACGATGAAAGTCGACGCCAAGCAAGGTGGCCGGATCGTAAACAGCCACGGACAAACCGATAAAGATGCCTGGGGAAAGGCCGCACCATGGGTAGACTATCACGGGCCGGTCGACGGCGAGACAGTCGGCATCGCTATATTCAACCACCCGAGCAGCTTTCGGTTTCCCACGTATTGGCACGTGCGAACCTACGGGTTGTTTACGGCCAACCCATTTGGGCTGAGTGATTTCAACGGCAAAGGGCACGACGGCTCGTACACGTTGCCGGCCGGCGGTACGATGACGCTTCGCTATCGGGTGTTTTTGCACCGTGGCGACGAGCGGGCCGGCAAGGTTTCCGAGGCGTATTCGGCTTATGCCAAGCAAGCAAAGTAGGCAACCGGCGGCATTGTGCGCGATTGTGCCGAGAGTCTTTTTCCGAGAACCTGTAGCTTCCTCAGAATGTTGGAATCCGGTGCGAAGTATCTTGTCTAGTTTGCCGATAGTTTCCTTTGTCGGCACTCACCCCAATTTCTCTCACCTGCGCGATGCACTGTATCTCGCTTAAACTTCGCGCTTAGCCAGGAGATCATATACCGCAATGTTGACTCGTTTTCATCAACTTGACAACGTAAACGGTCTTCGTGAATTTGTCCAACTAACCCTAAGCGAACATTACCAACTACAAATCGGGGCGTTCCACATGACCGAGCGAATCTTGATTCGCAGTGGAAAACCCTGTGGAATCTATTTTTGTCTACATGGTCCCAGGGCGATGAAATTTTCCGCCATTTGGGAAACGGACCGCAACCAGGTTCTGTTTTACGGCTCCGCCGGCGAGCGGTTTCTTAAGACACAACTGAGCGACCCGCCTGAGTTGGAGGCCGCCGCTGCTTAAGATAAAGAATAGGGGCCAGGGGCCAGGTCGCTTACGGCTTAGTAATTCTGGCCCCTGATCCCTGGCCCCTGCCCCTAATCGACAAGGAGGTCACTTCATGCTGGTACTATCACGAACAGAGAACGAGCGCATCAAGCTTGGAGATGCGATTGTGGTAACGGTAGTTCGGGTATCCGGCGACCGTGTTCGGCTGGGGATAGAGGCCCCGCCGAATATTCGGATTCTGCGCGGAGAGTTGGAGTCTCTCCGGCCGGGTGAATCTCGACTATAAAGCCGCGACCGTTGGTCGCGCCAATATCACCGGCATGCCAATATCACCGGCATGGCACCCCAACGGTCGCGGCTTTATCCGCGAGGTCGCACTACCCCGATCAAACCGCTATAATCCGCCCTGTCTTCTCCATGCCATAGCGGCTCCCCACGCTTGACACGGTCGGCCATGACCTCGATCTTCGACCGCGAGCCGGCCGGGGCGTCGGTAGAGACGAAATCGTCCGTCTCCATGGGAGCGAAGTCCTCGTCGTGACCACATTCCAAAATCGCTTCAAACACGTTCCGCATCAGCTACTACTCCATCGCTCCCAGTAAAAATATTTCTTTCGACCGCACAGATCGCTTCGACTGTTCGAAAGCGGCGGCCGAGATCAATTTATCATCGCGCACTGTACGTCGGATACGGCGGGTACAATTTTCCATCCGAACAGAAACAGTGACGCTCCGAATACCAAACATTGCATTATTCCAGAAAATGTGTCAAAGTCAAGCGTTTTAAGTGGAAATTTTCCCGCCAGACCGAAATTTATCCGAAATTTAGATAAAAAAACCGGCCTTGGTAACCTGGGGGACTTTTTGCCTGCGGTTGTTATAAAGGAATAACCACTATGAATTGGTTTCAACGCGAAATCCAGCTATCGCCGCTTCCAAAAGGATGCCACGATATCTCGCGGTTTATACTCGAAGCAATGCCGGAAATCCCGCATATCAAGGTCGGGCTGCTGCACGTGTTCCTGCAACATACCTCAGCCTCGCTGACGATCAACGAAAACGCCGATCCCGACGTCCTGGTCGATCTGGACCGTGCACTGGACGCCGTCGCGCCGGAAGATTTCCCGTATAACCACGCCTGCGAGGGGGCCGACGACATGCCCAGCCATGTGAAATCATCACTGTTGGGCTGCTCGCTGAGCGTGCCGATCCAAGACGGACGGCTTCGACTGGGCGTCTGGCAAGGAATCTGCCTCTGCGAGCACCGCCGAAACGCCTCCGGCCGCCGGCTGGTACTGACCCTGCAAGGCGATGTGCTTGGCAGCGGGCGGTAGGGGGTAGGGGGGAAGGCGGAAGGCGGAAGGCGGTGAGAAGCCTCCTCACTGCGTGCGGGGCAAGCCCAGCCGCTACACCTCCTCCTTCCGCCTTCCGCCTTCCCCCTTTTCCCTTAAAAACTGGCATTCCCCAATACTCCACCTCCCGGGTACAATCCCCGACCGTTGAAAAATGAAAAGCTCGTAGTAACCGCATTTATGCGGTCTTTCTGGGTAGACCCGATAAATCGGGTCACTACCAACGGAGGCCTGTCTTGGGTCGTGTTTTGTGTGTAGCAAATCAGAAGGGTGGCGTCGGAAAAACGACCACCGCGGTGAACCTGGCCTGGGCGCTGGCCGCCGCCGGGTTGAAGACACTGTTGGTGGACCTCGATCCGCAGTGCAACGCCACCACCGGACTGGGAAAGCGGCCCACCGACGGCCATCCGTTGGTCAACTGCACCCCGGTCCGACAGGGTGTGTGCAATGCCGGTCTTTCCGGGCTGGACCTCTTGCCCGGCAGCCGAAGCTTCCGCGATGTCGAAACGCTCACCAAAGACGACCACCGGCAGGCCGGGCAGTTGCGAGAGCAACTCGGCCTGGGGTTCAGTGCATACGATTTCGTATTGATCGATTGCCCGCCGTCGCTGGGCCGGTTGACAAGGACCGCACTGGCCAGTTCGAACGAGGTGTTCATACCGATACAATGTGAATACTTCGCCATGGAGGGCCTGGCGCAGATGATCGAAGTCGTCCGGCAGATCATCCAGCAAGACACCCATCGGCTGGAGTTCGGCGGGATCGTGCTTACAATGTATGACCATATGCTGGAGTTGACCGAAGAGGTCGATCGGGAAGTACGGGAGTTTTTCGGCGAGATCGTCTACCGGACGGTCATCCCGCGCGACGTGGCGGTCTCCGAGGCGCCCAGCCACGGTAAATCGGTAATCGACTACGCACCCCGGGCACGCGGCGCCAGGGCGTACGTTGAACTTTGCATGGAGGTGCTTGATCGTGACTGAAAACGATGTTGAACTTTACATGGAGGTATTTGATCGTGACTGAAAAACGATTGGGACGCGGCTTGGAGGCGCTGTTGGGACGAATGCCCGCCACTGCGGTCGATATACCCGGCTCGGGACAAGTCCCCGATCAACCACCTGGGAACTGTCCCGATTTTCGCGCAGAGAAAATGGGACTGTCCCCTTCCGAAAACCAGGAATCATCACAATCCATCACACGGCTTGAGATCGCCCAGATCGACGGCAACCCGAACCAACCGCGACAGGATTTCGACCCGGCCGAGATGCAGTCGTTGGCCGAGAGCATCGGCGACCACGGCCTGTTGCAGCCGGTGGTGGTGCGCAGGGTCGAGGACCGCTACCAGTTGATCGCCGGCGGACGCAGGCTCCGGGCGGCGCAACAGGCCGGATGGCGCGACGTGCCGGTAAACATCGTCGAGGCCGACGACCGACAGATGGCCGAGCTGGCCATCGTCGAGAATCTTCAGCGCAAGGACCTCAACCCGCTCGAAAAGGCGGCGTCCTTCCGGCGATACATCGATCAGTACGGCTGCACGCAGGAAGAATTGGCCGGCCGGCTGAAGCTCGACCGCTCGACCGTGGCCAACTTTATCCGGCTGCTGGAGCTTCCCCAAGGGGTCCAAGACGCACTGCGCGGCGGACGAATCACACAGGGTCACGCCCGGGCGCTGTTGCCGCTGGGTGAAGAACGCGAGCAGGTCGACTTTTGCAACCGCATCCAACGCGAGGGGTTGAACGTTCGGCAGACGGAAACGATCGTACAAGAGATGATCGCCGAAGCCGACGGCGGGCAGTTGGGCGTGATCGACCGCGACGGCAAGCAGTCGCGCCCGGTTCGGGCGCCCAGCGAGCACATAGCTGCATTAGAGCAGGAGTTGCGCGCCGCACTGGGTATGAAGGTGAAGATCACACACAACGCTCGGGGGCGCGGCAAGCTGACGATCCATTTCGGCAGCCACGATCAGTTCGAGCAACTCCGGGGCCGACTTACCGACTCCGGCCCCCCGGAGATGAAAATTCACGCCGGGTAGATATGCGGTATGCGGTAGATGGTATGTGGTATGCGGTTGTTGCCGCTTGCGGCTTTGCAATCTTTTTTCCACCTACCACCTACCATCTACCATCTACCGCCTACCGCCTTCACCCTCTAGCGAATTGCGTTCTTCAGGATTTGTCGGTAAAATGGAGTGGCTATCGGGGCGTGGCGCAGTCTGGCTAGCGCACCTGCTTTGGGAGCAGGGGGTCGGAGGTTCGAATCCTCTCGCCCCGACTTTGTAACTCCTTGCGAGGAAACGACTTGCGACGATCAGGGTGCCGTCGAACCCTCGGCAGAAAACACGGTTTGCACCAACTGTGGCCGCCTGCTGGCAATTCCTGACAGCAAAAAGGCCACCTTCGCCGCAGTCTGCCGCTTGGCGACAGAGATGTCTCCGAGCGATCGGGCTGCCCTGATCGAGTTTCTCAAAACGCTCGAATGATGCGTCAGATGGTCATGCCGAGATCACCCTGCCCACCTCACTACGGCTCCACGGCCACCGAGACAGCATCCCCGGTTCCTGGTCGTCGAACCGACGGCCCACTTTCGAAGAAATGGCCGTTTTCGGTAACCGATCGGCCGGGCCGCGTGTATACATAGGTAAGTCCCGGTTACTACAATGTTACTTTAGCAAGGTAAGGTGAATCATGAGAATTGGAGGACTTACGGCCGCGATTTTGTTGGGTCTTGCGACCCTGGTGCAGGCGGCCCCCCTAAATCCGGAAGTAGTGGCGGGTGATGCCAAGTGGGTGGCTCACCTGGACGTCGATGCGATGCGGGAGTCGATCGTGGTCCAAAAGGCGTATCAGCATTTCGTGGAGGAATCCCCGATCGGCAGGGCCGCCGTGACAATGCTCGACGTTTCCCCGGCGTTGATCGGCATGGACCCGAGGAAGAACCTTCACGGAATCACCCTCTACGGCAGCCGGATCGGCAAGCACAAGGGCGTGCTGATCGTGTTTGCCGAAGCCGACCAAAAGCTGCTCACCGAGAGTGTGAAGAAGGCCCGTGGGTACAAGTCGAGCACCCATGGTTCCTACGAGTTGCACTCCTGGACTCACAAGGACCGCAGGTGCGAGCGGCCCGTGACCGGCGCGTTTTACAAGGACAAGGTCATGGTTTTCAGCGGCTCCGAGGCCGAGGTCAAAGCCGCCCTGGACGTGATGGACGGCAAGAAGCCGGGCCTGATCTGCAAGGTCCTGGCTGCCGAGGCACCCGCGGGCACGACCGCACTCGCCCGGGTGGTCGGCATTGCCGAGGCCGAGACGCCCTGCAAGTCGAAATTGGCCAAGGAGATCGAATCGGTTGGCGTCGTTACGGGCGAAAACGAGGGCCAGTCGTTCCTCCGCGTCAAGGTCGTGGCCGAATCTGCGGAAGTCGCCAAGCAGATGGGCCGGGTCGCCGAAGGCGTCCGCGCCCTGGGAATTCTCCATGCCATTGATCACCCCAAGGACAAGCAACTCGTCGAGGGCATGAAGGTGAACATTGCCGGCAAGACGGTGACGGTCGACAGCATCGCTCCGGCCGAGGTGGTTTGGCGATACATACAGATCAACATCAAGCAGCACGAAAAGAAAAAGTGCGAAAGAAGCAAGAAGTAGATACAAGCATGCCGCGCACTCCAACGACGGCGCCCAGCGACGAGCAACTCGCTTGCCAAGCTCAGGAGGGGTGCGCCGACAGCTTTGATCAATTGATGCGTCGATTTCAAACCCCGGTGCTGCAATTCCTGCGGCGCCGGGGTGCTTCTTCCGACGCGGAGGACCTGCTGCAGGAGACTTTTGTCCGTGCGTACACCAACCTGCATCGCTATCGGCGGAAATGGCGGTTCGCCACGTGGCTGTTCACCATCGCACGTCGGGTAAGTATCAACCACGGCCGCCGTGTCCGGCCGGTGGCCGACTGCGAGGCGCTGCGGTCCGTCGAGTCCGGGGCCCCTGGCCCGCTGGAGGCGATGGTCGCGGAGGAAGACTGCCGCAGCCTCTGGAGCATGGCGGCAACGGCGCTTTCGCAGGAGGAGATGACTGCGGTGTGGCTCTACTACGTCGAGGAGATGCCGACCCGGGAGATTGCCGCGGTGCTGG
>DAOWNK010000244.1 GCA_030642635.1 Pirellulales bacterium | reverse complement strand
CGTCTGTGTTTTCTATTACATCGGTTGCAAGGCGGGTGATCCGCTCGACGTGCATCGGGTCTTCGGCAATCCGCTCAAGCACGGTAGTGACCATCAACTTCCGGTCGGCCAGCCGGGTGTCGTCCTGTTTGCCCTTTACAAACGTCAGCACGTGGCCCAAGCGACGGAATTTGCGATACGCCTGCTCGGTCATCTCGCCGGCCGCGTCTTCGCCGTAGATTGCATCGTTGGCCTCCTTCAAAGCCTTGCCCAACTCGTCGGAGGTAAACGACGGTGAGTTCAACGGGCCGACGTAATCTTCCGGCAGCGGCTCCGGTTCCAGTTCAAGCTCCGGTGCAGGCTCTAATGCAGATTCGGAAGGCAGTTCAATGTCCGGAAATTCCTCGGGCATCGGCTCTGGTCGGATCGTCACACTCTCGCCGGCCTTCACTATGCGACGGGCAGGTCTCTGTAGGGACGGTTGTTTCGATTCACCGGATTTTTCGTCAGTTTTCTTTTCCGCCTTGTCTTCCACCGACTTCTCGAAAAATTTGGGCTTGTACTCATACGTGTGTTGGACTCCAGGCAGATAAATCTGCAAGTAGTCGAACCGCCCGCCGCCGAAGTAATTTATCGCGTAGTATCCGACGGCCAACCCTAAGAACCCTCCGATTATCGGTTCCAACACCATGCGGACCGTGCTTTTTCCTTTCTTCTTTTTCCGTCGCAAACGTGCAGTGCCGGCGCCTACTTCCTCGCCCTCGCCTTCCTCGTCCTCCTGGCCGAAGGAGGCGAAGTGCGATGTGTCGACCGGTTCCTCTTCCGGCTCGACGGATTCGTATCCAAGATCGATTTGTGGCGTCTCGATCACCTTCTGCCACGCGTCGATGATCGGTTCCTCCTCGACAGGGTGAACGGCCGGCTGATCGAGCGGTTCTTCGAGTTGCTCCTCGACTGGTTGTTCAACTCCGGTTTCGACTGTCGCCTCGATGGGAATCAGGGCGGGCGGGGCGACGGCAACCGCGTCGCGCAGCGAGTATTCCACTTTGCACAGCGGACAGCGCACCACCGCCTCGATATCCACTCCGTAGGGAATCGTCACCGCCTCGTCACACTTCGGGCACTTCGCTAAGATTGACATGCTGAATTCCAGAAATATCTCGGTTATAAATGTACGCCCTTCATTATTATTCTAGTGTAGTGCGCCCAACGATGCCAGTCGTCAGGCTTGGTAATTGATGGGGGTGATAATAGTTATTTAGCCCCGGGTGAATACACCCGGGGCAACCATCGCCAGTGGCGCAGACATTGCCCGCCGTGTATTCACGGCGGGCTAAATGACGAATTTCAGGCCACCCTTGCGGGGGGCTATCGAACACCCAAGTTCCGCTCGATCTGGATGCTCTTGTTCGTCACGGCTACCGGTTGAACTCCGGCGTCGCCGGCACGGAACCGGGAGCCTAGCTCGAATGCCGGGTCGTACTGGAATCGCTCACCGTGGAGATCAAAATGAGTACAGCCCGAGATGCACAAACACGCAACGACCGCCGCGGCGGAACACCAGCGGCCGACACTCAACACCCTGCCGAACTGGAAGATGTGGCGGGACATGGCGAAACGTGTTTCAACAGAAGGAAATTAGGGCGGGAGTTTCGCAAAACCGGCGGCCGATGTCCAGACCAATTTTGCCGAAATACCGTTTAATTTAATAGCGGAATCAGTGGCGCCGGCGTCTCGCCGGTGGTGTATAAGTATAGGTATTGCTTCGAGTTGCATCACACCGGCGGGACGCCGGCGCCACTTACCCCTCACCTATCGCCCACCACCTACCGCCTACCGCCCACCATGCTCAATATGCGGCCAGTAGGTCTCAAAGTCGAAATCAGGGCTGTTGTCCAGGTCGTGGCATGTGACGCACTGTCCATCCTTCGACTCCTCCTTGGTGATGACCATCGACCGTCGGAGCTTCTCCTTTAAGGCTTCATCGCCGCCCAGTTCGGCCCGGGCGTGATTGCCGCCCGGCCCGTGGCACGTCTCGCAGCCGGTGTCGATCAACTGTGGTGTCTCCTCCAGGCTCATGTAGCCCCCTTCGTAGGGGAAAAACTTGTTCGGGTGCCAACCCACCACGTGACAACTGACGCACTCGGGATCGAAGTTCCGCTGCGTGTCCAGCTCCAGGAGCGTCCGATACGCATGGCCGTGGCCGCTGTGTTTCCAGATGTCGTATTCCTCTTCGTGGCACGACTCGCATTTTGCGGAGCCGACGAATTTTCCGCCAGACTCCTTCTGCGGGTGCGGCACCGGCCGGATACCCAGGCCGGAGAATCCCTCGCGTTTCAACTGCTCCTGATATGCCGTCATTAGCATGGCCATATCGACCGAGCCGGCAAACCGCGAATCGAGCGGGACTCGCTGGTAACGGACCGGCCGTTCCGCATCGTCGTAGAATCCCAGCACGATGGCGTCCATCCCCTTCTCACCGACCTCGATCAGCAACGCATTGCCGCCTTTGATCGGCATCGGCCTGGAAGGCGGTTCGGGGGCGCCGCCGGCGGTTACTACAAGGTCGAATTCCGGAAACTCCTCGGCCAAACGAAGCGTCTCTTCCATTGTGGCATGTGCCAGCAGGACTAGGTAATCGGCCTGCTCTTTTAGCTCCGGAAGCACCGACTTGAGTGCCGAAACCGGATCGGACATTTCAATATCGGGGTTATTTATCGCGGTTTGCCACTTTTTGCCCAGCACGCCGGTAATACCGATCTTCATGCCGGCCGCTTCGACAACACGGGTTTTGGCCGTCATGCCGGCATCGAAACCGAACAACGCCACGTTGGCCGAAAGGAACGGGCTGTGCTGGTTGTTTACACTCGCAGTGACCGAGAGCAACTCACCGGCCGGCAGCCGCAGATCGGTCTTACCCAAGGCAATGGCGTCGTAGCCCATCTTTCTCATGCCGTCGACCATAATCTGAAACTTCAACTCGGCCTGGCGTCCGAACCCACGTGCAATTCCGCCCACGTCAAGGGCGACCACCGGCCAGGGCTTTTCTCGGAGCGTTTTCAATAGCGTGTAGCGGCGACTCATCCCGCCTTTCATGCGATCCAGCCCTGCGCAGCCGCACGGCTCGATGTAGCCCTCATGCCGGCCGGTGATTACCATGGCCAGCTTGGGTGTCGGCCAGCCGACGAAGATCGGACCGTTCACCTTGATCGGATCGAATGGCTCGCGGTTGTGCTCTACCCGACGTGTTGTGCCACGGGCATCTTGCCCGTGTCTTTGCAAAGGCACGGCCGGAACGGCCGTGGCACCTGACTCGTCTGAAGGTTGGCGCAACGGGTTGGGCGGCGCCTCCGGCGGCTGCGCGACCGGTTCCTCGGCCGACTCAAACTCGTCCGGCTCCGGCTCGACAGTCGGTTCGACCACCGGCTCGACGGCCGGCTGCGACGGTGGTTCCTCGACCGCCGCCGGCGGTGTAACATCAATGTCCGTTTCACTCGATGTGGAACAACCGACCACTAACGTCAGCACAACGCAGATTGTTGAAAATCTTCGTGACATTTTAACCCTCAACCGCAAAGGAAACCCAAATCCGCAACCTCGGCGCCTGCGGGTGATTCGTATCCAGCAGTATCTCACCCAGTTTTCCTTGCTTTGAACCGAGGTGGTTGGCCGGCCGGCTTCCCTTGGGTATTTGAACAGTCAAGGGAAACTGAGAGACAATGCCGTTGTTGATTTCCGTTGGCTCACCAATTTCCACATTCAACAAGTCGGGCGTAATCTTCACCGGCGTAAACTTCATCTCCTTGCGATGCGGACCCCGCACGATGAGCATTAGCATCCGACGGGCGCCGGCGGTGCCGCTTATCGTACCGAGGCTAAGGATACCGGTTCGGACGTTGAAGCCGCGTCCGACGACCGCGATATCGCTGCCGATCGTGCCATCAATGGAGACGGTCAATGTCTGCGACGTCTCCAGGTTGGTGCTTAAGAGGATTTTCTGCCGAAACGGTCCCTGGGGCAACCCCGATTTCAGCGTTACCTTCATCAGTTGTCCGCTGACCGCACCCGGCTCCTCAGACAGCCGATCTGCATCGAGCGTCTCGAACGCAACATCAAAATATTCGGCAGTGGTCGAATCGTCCAGTTTGAGACTGACGATTTCGAGCGGTTCGTCGATGTAACAGTAGATGGACACCTCGGCCTCTGCCGACTGTCCGGCCAAGAGTGTGCTGAAGATCAGTTCGTCGGGCACGGCCCGAGCCGCCGCGGTAATGCGGCCCGAGATGGTCAGCGTTACCCGCGGTTGCGACGGATCGTTGGTGAAAATTACGGCGGTCTGGCGGTACGGGCCGATCGAATCGTTCGACGTCCAGGTCATCGCAACGGTGGCCGAGTCACCCGGCTGGACCTCGTCCTTATCCAGTTTGCTCAGCGTACATCGGCACGAGGTTTCGCCGGTGGCGAGTTTCAAGACGCCCTTGCCGGTGTTGGCAATCAGAAAATCGCGACTACCTTCGGCATCTACGTCCATCGTGCCGAAGTCGTATCCCTCCCGGTCTACGGCCACAGCCGGCAGTTGTTCTCCGTCGGCCGGTTGTGGCGGCAGCGGCTGTTCGATACCATCCCGATCACCCCCCGACGGAGTCGCGTTTATACGCACCACTGCGGTTGCAATACCGGCGGCTACGCCCAGCACCACCGCCAGACCGACTGTGAGGATGGTTTTCATAGTTATCTTTTAGCGAAGTGGTGGAATCGTGTCCGGAGTACCTTTGATAATAAAGCCGCGACCGGTGGTCG
>DAOWNK010000276.1 GCA_030642635.1 Pirellulales bacterium | reverse complement strand
GCCCTGCGCCAGCAGATTCTCCGAAACGAATTATCGACGATTACCCACATATGGTTGCTCCCACGAAAAATCATCGGCCTGGCCAAAAGCCTCATGGCGTTGGCCACGTAGCAAAGTTCATTTCTCAGAAAGTGCAGAACATCTGCAAGCGGTCTATATTGAAGATATTGTGACAGAAATCGTATTCCAAGTTGAAGAGGATATTGACGGTGGTTGGACGGCCCGGGCGTCCGACGAATCGATTTTCACGGAGGCAGACTCTGTGAAGCAATTACGTGAACGGATTCGTGACGCCGTAACATGTCACTTCGAGCATCCCGATCAGCGTCCGAAAATTATCCGTTTGCACTTCACGCGCGATGAGGTGATTGCGCTGTGAGACTGCCGGCGAACATCACATCACGATTCCAAACCACAGCACAATCAAAGTGGGAACGTTAAACGGTATTCTGCGTGATGTTGCCGATCACATTGGAATAACCCGGGAAAAACTTCTGCAAGAACTGTTTTCGTGAATACTTTTGTGAGACAAATATTTCAACTTTCACTCCTGTTGTCGGCAACACTCCTCCCGCCGGCTCTGTGTGCGCAAGGGCCGGAAGCCGGCCTGGCTGCCGGGTTTGCCTCGCCGCCGGATTCGGCCAGGCCGTGGGTCTGCTGGCTGTGGCTGCACGGCAACGTCACGCGAGAGGGCATCACCCACAACCTGGAAGAAATGAAGCGGAAGGGGATCGGCGGGGCGATGATACTCGCCGCCGGCAACACGCCGCCGGGGTTGCGATTCATGGGAGAGAAGTGGCGAGAGATGTTCGCGCACGCCGTCTCAGAAGCAAACCGCCTGGGGCTGGAGTTGAGCATGAACATCGGCAACTGGCCCAGCGGCGGCGGGCAGTGGATCACGCCCGAGTTGGCGGCGCAACGGGTGGTCTTTTCAGCGACCGAGGTTGAGGGCATAAAACAATTCTCCGCCAGGTTGCCGATATCAGAATCAGTTCGCACCGACAAGGCCGGCCGCGTGGTGTTCTACCGCGACATTGCCATACTGGCGGTAAAAAAACCAAAGTTGCCCGAGCGGCCTAACAGAGACGTGTTGCCGAAGATAACCGTCAGTTCATCTCATAAGGACCATCCGCTTGCGCTTGCCACCGACGGCTACCTTCAGACGTACTGGTCGTCGAAGGGTGCTCGTCCGGGCGACGGCCCCAGCGCGGCGTTTCCGGAGTGGATATTGTTCGAGTTCGACGAGCCGTTTTCAATCCGCTCGTTTTACATCGCCCCGGCGCCGGGCCGCGGACCCGAGCGGTGCAAACTACAATGGTCGGAAGACGGCGAGACCTTCAAGACGCTTCAGCAGTTCGTTTTGCCTCCGGGGAGGCCGCAGACACTTTGGTTCCCGATATTTTCCTCGCGCATATACCGATTGCTCATAAACTCGGCATACGACAAAGGCTCGCGGCAAAAGTCTCGCAACGTGCAGATTCGCGAGATCGCCCTGTTGCAAGAGGGTGAAACTCACAAGGTAGTGCCGGTGCCGGAACCGATCAAAAACTTGGAACTGAAGTCGGTCGACAAGTTGCTGGACAGCGGCAATGTCGATCTCGATCCATACTTCGAACAAGCCGTTTCCGTGCCGGGTGAGGTCCAGGCACAACTCGATACGACCGTGAATCTTACCGGCAAGATGGGCAAGGACGGATCGCTCACATGGAATGTGCCGAAAGGCCACTGGACGATCTTCCGGTTCGGTTACACGACGACCGATCAAGAGGTCTCGGGGTGCAACGACGGCGCAGCAGGTCTTGTACTCGACCGGCTTAGCGCCGAAGCAACCGACCGGCAATTCCAGGCGACCGCTGAGATGCTGGTTTCTAACAAAACCGGCGAGCCGCGGGGTTTATCCCCGCGCAAAGCTTTGCCCCAGGATAAACCTGGGGGCTCGCCTGCGGATTTGTCAGGAGCACTAAAATATTTCAACAGCGCGGATTGCCGATTCGGCCCGACCAACTGGACGCCCGACTTTCAGGCCGAATTCCAACGGCGTTGCGGCTACGATATCACACCGTACCTGCCGGTCCTGGCGGGCAAGATCGTCCAGCAGCGCGACATATCAAACCGCTTCCTCTACGACTTTCGTCGAACGATCGGAGAGAGCATTGCACAGAACCACTACGGCCGGCTCAGCGATCTGTCGCACCGGTACGGCGTCGGGTATAACTCGACCTTCGGCGGTTCGCAGCCGCCGCCGGTCGACGTTTTGAAATGTTTGGGCCGGAGCGATATACCGATGGGCGAGTTTTCCGCCACGTTGCAAACGGCCGGCAAAGACCACCGACGATCTTCGGTTAAGCAGGCGGCCTCGGCCGCTCATATCTACGGCAAAAATCTTGTCGCAGCCGAGGGTTTCACAACCCTCGGATCGCACCGTGAAAACGAACCTCGGGAATTGAAACCGGCGGCCGACCGGGCGTTCTGCGAAGGTGTCAACCGAATCTTCATGCGCACGTTCACCTCGTCGCCGCCCGAGGCCGATTCCCAGGGCTGCGAATACTTCGCCGGGGTGCACTTCAATCCGAACGTTACGTGGTGGGAGCAGGCCGACGCTTGGACCGATTACCTCGCGCGCTGCCAGTTTATGCTGATGCAAGGCCGATTCGTCGCCGACGTGTGCAGGTACTACGGCGGCGGCGTGCCGGGCGTTGTGCCGCCGGAATACGTCGATCCGGACTTGGGACCGGGCTACGATTACGACGTTGTAGACGACGAGGTGATACTATCAAAAATGTCGGTCCGGAACGGGCGGATCGTTTTGCCCGGCGGAATGAGCTATCAACTGCTGGTGCTGCCGGACCGACGGGCAATCGAACTTGACGTGCTGCAGAAAATCGCCGAGTTGGTCGAGGCCGGGGCCACGGTCGTAGGCCCAAGGCCGACGGCCACCCCGGGGCTGCGCAACTGGCCGAACTGCGACAAGGAAGTCCAAAAACTCTCGCGCCGCCTCTGGGGACCTTGCGACGGCAAGATAATCACCGAACATCGCTGCGGCAAGGGACGGATCGTTTGGGGAGAAAAGCCGCGTAATATACTCAAGTCGATGGGCGTCAGGCCCGACTTCGTGTACCGAAGCGCCCTGGAGGACACACGGCTGGATTACATCCACCGAAGCTGCGGCGATGTGGAGATATACTTTGTGGCCAATCGCCGCGACCGTTGGGAAGAAACCGATTGCACGTTTCGCGTTGCCGGCAAGGCGCCGGAGGTGTGGTTGCCGGACAGCGGCCGCAGGGTTGCACTGGCCGTTTACGACTTCGACCTGGTCAACGGCGGCACGCGCATACCGCTGCGATTGGCGCCGTACGGCTCGGCGTTTGTGGTGTTTCGCACGGTGCCGGAGCGTGTGCGGTTGTTTTCGCTGCGGCGGAACGGCCGGCCGCTGTTTCCGATCTCCAAGGGCAAGGTATCGGTACTGCCTTATATCGAGGTCCTGCCGTCAAAGCTAAGCAACGACGCCTTCGAAGTCCGCCTTTGGGTGCCCGGCAGATACCAGCTTTGAAAAATGTACGGGCGGATCGGTTGGCTCAGCGTATCGACCACACCGGTAATGCGAAAAGTGCCAGGGCCGTGGGAGGTTCGGTTTCCCAAGGGGAGCGGCGCACCGGAGTCCGTCGTCTTCAAAAAACTCGTCTCTTGGACCAAGCGGCCGGAGGCCGGAATCAAACATTTCTCCGGCACTGCCGTCTATCGAAAACAGTTCGACGCCCCGGCCTCGCTGCTGCGAGACGACAGGCACCTTGCACTCGACCTGGGAAACGTCAAAAATATCGCTGAGGTAACACTCAACGGTAAGAACCTGGGTGTGCTCTGGAAACCGCCGTATCGGGTGGATATTACCGGCATGCTCAAGCCAAAAGGAAACCTGCTGGAAATCAAAGTAACCAACGTAAAGAAACTCACCAAGGATTCGCCGCTTCCGGATTCCGGGGTGCTCGGCCCGGTGCTGATTATGGTGGAGGGCAAATCGGAAGTGGATTCTTAAGCTAAAGACGCCACCGGAGGTCGCGCCACACAT
>DAOWNK010000141.1 GCA_030642635.1 Pirellulales bacterium | reverse complement strand
TGCCCTGATGAAGGTTCCGGTGCGATGGTTGATTAGGGGCTGTTGTGTTCATGACTTACTTTTAGCGCAAACCCGACATAATGTCCAGTCATCATTCGTGATTTCTGGTGCATGTTAGGGATTTTTTCACAAGCTCTGACCGCTGATGTCAACCCTGGGACGAACACAATAGACTTTACTCTTTCGTCGGAAGCGAGTGGAGTCGACTAAGCTTCAGGAGTAATTCAGGAGCGATTTAGTTTCCAAGTCCGACATATTGAGAATACAATCCGGCCAGAACAATTTCTACCGACCATAAACCATAAAGGAACTTTATATGTGCACCATACTGAAAAACCCTTGCCGAAGTGCGTCTGTTGCGATTGCCGTGTGTGTTGTCCATTTTCTTGGTTGCCAAGATGTGGAAGCAACGGAGATAGAAATCGTGAAGAACGGCACGCCGTGCGCCGAGATTGTCGTTGCTCGCGATGCGTCCAAGCCGGAATTGTTCGCAGCCTCGGAGTTGGCTGAATATGTGAAGAAGCTCTCCGGCGCCGACCTGCACGTCGGAATAGAAGGACAAGGAGTCGGCCGGACGGCGGGAGCAGACATCAATCAACTAATCCTCGGCACGCCGAGCACCAGCGCAAAGGTACGCGAGTTGTTGCAAGCGGCGCAGGTGAATCCTTCCGAGCTGGGCGAGGACGGTTTTCTGATCAGGCCGGTCGACGGCGGTCTGTTGCTGTGCGGCAATAACGGCCGTGCCGTTCTGTACGCCGTATACGACCTCCTGGAGCGGTTCGGCTGCCGCTGGTTTGCGCCCGGCGAACTCGGCGAAATAGTGCCCAACAGCGGCACTCTCACCTTTGCGCAAGACGCCGTGCTCGAGAAACCCGCCTTAAGCTGTCGCGGCATGATGCACCATCTGCCGGTGACGCCCGAGCACGTTCACTGGGTGGACTGGATGGCGAAGAACCGACTGAACTGGTTGCTCCTGCCCCTGCGGGTGAACCCGCAAGACCAGCCCACCGAGCAAAATTTCGAGGAAACTATGCGGATACTCGGCGATGAAATCATAAAACGCGGGTTCAAAATTGAAGCGTCGCACCACTCATTCACAAGCTACTGGATTCGCAAGGAGGAATATTTTCAGCCACATCCCGAGTGGTTTGCCATGCGCGACGGAAAACGCGTTCCATGGCAACTGTGCCTCACGAACTACGAGTTGATCGAAACCATGACGGCCAAGGTGCTGGAGTTTATCCGCCGGAATCCCGAGGTAGACATCGTCGGACTGTACGCCGACGACGGCCAGCGGTACTGCCAGTGTAAGAAATGTGCTGCACTGGGCAAGACGGACCATTATACTCAGTTTGTCAGCAAGGTCGCCTCCGCCGTCTACGAAAAGTATCCCGACAAGAAGATATCCTACATCGCATACGGCGAAACTCTGTCGCCGCCGAAGAAGCCGATTTTCGGCAGGAACACCGTCCTTTCCATTGCGGGCAGGCGGAGGGAGAACGATCCGGTGCTGACGGCGTGGAAAGAAAAAGACGCACGCGAAATATACATCTATGAATACTCAATGGGGCAAGGGTACTACTCCAACATGTGTATGCCTTACGACTGGCCGCGCAGTACCGCCCGGGCGCTTGCGCTCTACGAAAAACTGGGTGTCTCGGGCGCCGTCCCGCAAACGGAGCTTTACAATTTCTACACCTACTTCCGCAACTACTACACGTTTGCGAGGTTCTCGTGGAATCCGCATCAGAACATCGACGCACTGTTGGACGACCTTTATGAGAAGTTCTATGCAGAAGCGGCGCCGCAGATGAAAAGGTTTTACGATGGATGGCACATTACGTCGAAACCGGATTTGAAACAGATATCGCATCCCGAGCTTCGGGTGACGTCTAAAGAGGAACCCGACCGCCGTGGGGCCTTGCTCTTGGAGGCGGAAAAGACCGCACGTGACGGAAAAGTTACGGCACGAATCGCGAAAACCCGGATTTCATACGAGTACGTCAAATTCATGTGGAACACAATGGACGCATACGGCCGGATGCTCGCGTGTAAGCATGACGGACGGACGGCAGACGCGATGAAAGCATTGGAAGAAACCAAGACGTGGGTAAAACAGTTGAGCCGGTTTATGATAGAATATAAAGATGAGTGGGTTTTTCTCGCGGCTGAAAAAAACCACCAGCGCTATTGCAGCGCGCCGCTCCAGGTAAAGGTTCTCAACCCGTTCCTCTCGAAACACAACCAGGAGCGGCTCAGCCGCTTCATACAGGCAAGATAAACGGGACAGGTCTAATATTGACGTTTTGGGCGAGACACATGGTGCCAAGTGCTTTGCAGAAGCAGTGTGATTGGAGGTTAGCGGCCGGCACGTGTGGCCAATTCCCGATCTTGAAATCGGCCGGGCGATGTGATACATTTGTCCATATAGTGTAGTGGTATGCACATCGCTCCTTGAAAATTCGTTTCGTCTTAGTTTAGCCACCTAGCTTGCTAGGCGCGGAATTAACAATGAAGACAGGATTAACAAGATTGACAAGATTCAGAACGAAAAAATCCTGTACATCATGTAAATCATGTCGAACCTTGACAACAAATCCTGTAAGTGCAAAACGCAAAACACCCATCGACGCAACTCGTTTACCGGCAATCACTTATGCACTCAAAGGACGGCACCAAGAGCATTTTGCACGCGGTGAAACATAGGCAGGCAAAAGTCCATACCGCTTACCATCTACCGCGCACCACGATGGTGGGCCGCGTCGTGGCGGAGGCCTTTGCGGTCGAACGCTTTGCCGGAGGTATCCAGACCCTTCGGTTTCGGTACACCACGGTGTGCCGGCCGGGGGGAAGCGGTCGCCTGAGATTGGCCGCCGCCGATGCCCAGCAGACCCAAGGCCGGCAGAAGAACGGCGGCGTTGCCGCGCAGGTATCGCCACCGGAAGTAGAACCGGTTGAAGCATTCTGCATGCAGTGCGGCGAGGTGCTCGACGGTCATGTGCGTGTAGTTCAGCACCGGCGTGTAGACCGTATATCGGCTGTAGTCGAACTCGGCGATTCGGTCCTTGATCTGCTCGAAGAACTCCGTGCCGGGGTAAGGCGTGACGATGTTGAAGTTGGCGAACGTGGGGTTGACCGCCTGTGCGTAGTCCATCACCCGCCGGATCGACTGTTCGGTATCGTCTGGAAACCCGATCATGAACCCGGCCACTGTGCGGATTCCCAGCCGGCGGCATGTGTCGATGAACTCGTGCTGCCGGTCTTCATTTACCAGCGTGCGGCGATATTGCTGCAAGGTCGCGTCGTCCGGGGTTTCGATGCCCACGGTAATGCTCGTAAGCCCTACTTGCTTTAACACGCGCAGCACCTCGCCGCGGACCAGGTCGATTCGCGTCTCGATCGAGAATTGTATCTTTCGCGGCAGCCGACCGATCAACTCGGCAAGTTGGAACACACGTTTGCGACTCAGCCCGAACAGCGGGTCGCGGAACTTAAACGAACGGAAGCCCCAACGTTGCATCCCGTGGCGAATTTCATCGACCACCGCCTCCGGGTCGCGGAATCGGGTGGCGTTCTCAAGCAGTATGTACGGGCAATAGTTGCACTTGAACGTGCAGCCGCGACTGGCCTGGACCAGCGCGGTCGGGAACCGCCAGAAGTCGTAGCTGATGCGAAACTTCTGCGGCCGAAACGGCGACCAGTCGGGCATCGGCAACCGGTCGAGGTCTTCGATCGTGCCGAGTTGCACCGTCGCACCGGGCCGCTCAAGCACCTCGTCCAACCGCCACAGGAGCTGCTCCGCCTCACCCTTTACCACCGTTACGCCCAGGCCGTCGAACGCCTCGGGCATGACCGATGCGAGTATCCCGACCACGAAGACCCGGGCCGAGGAGTTTCGGTCGAGCACCTGTCGGATCGCACTTTGTTCCAGGTGCAGCGTGATAAGCGACGGGCAGAAGACGTACAGATCGGCATCCGGTTCGATGCGGTCCTCGCCGTAACTTACCCGATGGCCTAAGTGTTGGCATATGGCTGCCAGATGGGCAAACAGCAATGCGACCGGGCGATGGTCGCGGGTGTAGAATCGTCGGATAATCTTGCCTCGAATGCCGCCAAGCCCTGGGTACTGTCCCACGCCGAACCCGCCGGCAAAATCCTTCGATACGCCTAGCTTACGCGTGTCCCATAAAATGACGTGCATTGGTGGTTCCTATCCGGCCTTTCGATATCGCACGGGTTCCTGTACCGGCATCTTCAGCACGTAACTGTCCGGCTCCGTCTCGGGAATTGCATCTTCCCGACGTTCTACTTCTACGACCACCCCGCCGGTGGAAAGCCGATAGCGGATCGCTCGCCAACTGACGCAACTTCCCACCACCGAGCCGGCCACACCAAGCCAGTTGACCAGCCCTACCAGCGGGCCAGCCCAGATGTCAAACCATCCGGCCACGCGTAACGCCTGTTGTTGCTCGGGAAAATACTCGCGAACCACGTCCTGGCGGATGAAACCTCGGAACACCCGCAGCAGGTAGAAAACCGTGCCCAGACACAGTGGAATCCAAACCGGCGGTGTACCCCAAACCAGTCCGGCGCCTAGTGCTGCAAAGTTCACCAACCATGCCAGGTTCGAGAAGGTTGCCGCACCGAGTGCGAACAGCCACCAGCCGGGCGCGTAAAACCGTCCGACCAGGTACTGACGCCGTAGGAACTCGAACATCTGCCCGGGAGGATAGTCCATCGGCGAGGCCAACACGCAACCCGGCTCGAACCGGACCGGCAGCTTTGCCCGACGCAACTCCCGGGCGGCCACCAAGTCGTCGCTGAGCATGCCTTCCCACGCCTTGTTCAGTCCGATCGAGTCGAACACCTCGCGGCGAATACCCCAGGAACCACCCCAGATCAGGTAGTAGCTGCTGTGGCCCAACAGCACCATCACGTCGCAGTTCAGGCTGTAGAGCAATCCGTTAACGATCGAGTTTCGCGTCGGTACGAACCATCGGTATCCGGTCACGGCGCCGCGTCCTTTTTGTTCGAGCGCCGCACCTATCGTACGCAACCACTCGGGCCGCGGCGCGGCGTCAGAATCGACGAACGCCAGAAATTTTACGTTCGGCGGCAGATCGGCCGTAGCCGTGCGCAGGTTGTGGACTTTCTGGCCGGTGATCGTCGCCCGGCCGGCCACCACCAGACGGGAAGGCGCCCGCGGGTGCTCGGCCATCACGCTGCGGATCGTCTCACAGGCCGGGTCGTCCTCGCTCTCCACGACGAACGTCACGTCGTAGTCGTCGTAGTCCTGTCGCAGCACTGCACGCAGATTCGCCGCCAGGTCGATATCGAATCCCTTGCACGGTGCGAACACTGCAATGTGGCCGGACGGCTTACGTCCGGACAACGATCCCATGGAACTGCGGACGTACCGGCGATGCTCCCACGTCTGCAACGCCAGCAACAACGACTGGCAGATTGCAGAGGCGGCCAGAATGAGATATGCGATGAAGAAGAGCGAATCCATGCTGCTTTCCGAGGCTACCTTCCATGGTAATCCGGACTTTTACAATGCCCAGTGGGCGCATAGTCCGACCGGCTGGAGCAGGATAACTGCACGCCGTATGCCGGTCAATGTCAATTTGGGTAATTATTCTTCGCGTTTTCGTCCTTTCGGGTTTTCGTGGTTCAACTGGATTGGACTTGCAAGAATATCACGAAAGCACGAAATAACGAAAACACGAAAGGCGATACTCTGACGAACAAAAACTGCGGAAAACTGGGCGTTTTTTCAGAAAATGCAGTTTTATCCCATAATATTGGGAAATCATAAAAACTGAGTTTGGGATACTTGCATTCCGCCTGGAGATGCAGTAAACTACCCCTTAGGCTGCCCAAGTTATCAGACGCCCTTCACTATGCAGCAAGGCACTCATATCATGCGGGTGCAACATCTTTCTAGCTGGAACATCAACAGAAACGCCCCAACGCCCCCGGATTGCAATCCGGGGAGGCCACAGAGCGAGCCGCCGGGTTTATCCCGGCGCTGCACCGGCGCGGGGATGAATCCCGCGGCTCGCTGGCTACTGATAAAACCACAAACCCTCCACGTTCGTCCTGGCAGGTTTCGCGTTATTATGGTGCGTCGGGTTGTGCGTCTGGCGGCGGCGGAAGCGAACCGGATGAACTCCGGGCAGTAAAGAGCAACGAGGCGTTTTGATACATCTGTCCGTTACGCCAAGTCCCAAAACGATTCCTACCGTCTTTTTCGCGTTTTCATCATTTCGGGTTTTCGTGATTTTCGTGATTCTCGTTGCCAATTCAGCAGAAGATCGCCGCTACGGCGGTCCAGCAGATGCCCGCAAGCAGTGCGGCAACGGACGCCTGTGGAAGTTGCGTGCGGACGTGGTCCATCAGGTCACAGCCGGTGCACATCGCGCTGAGGACGGTGGTGTCGGAGATCGGCGAACACTGGTCGCCGGCGACGCTGCCGTCCATCACGGCGGCAAAGCAGATGGTCATAAAGAACATCGGGTGTTCCAGCCCATGTGCCTGTGCCACCGCCCAGCTTAGCGGCATGGCCAGCGGAAACGCCACGGCATAGGTGCCCCAACTCGTGCCGGTCGAGAAGGCGATGATGATGGTGAGCACTTGCAGCATCACCGGCAGTGCCCAGTACGGGATGCGCTGGCCGAGCAGTTCCACAAGGTATATCCCACCGCCGGCATCTTTGCTGATGTTGCCGATGGTAATTGCCAGCAGCAGAATGACCGAGCCGACAACGACACCCTTCAGGCCGTCGGCCAGGCCTTCCATCACGTCCTTAAGCCTCATGCCTCGCACCAGTGCCGAGGCGATTGCCAACAGCAGCGCGGCGGTAAACGCCCATTGCACATTCGGCGAGCCCAGCACGACAAACGTGCCGACGGCAACGCCGATAAGCAGCAGAGACGGGGCGAAGAACTCGATCACGTGCGGCGTGTAACCTTCCGGCACGTGAGAGGTGTACAGTTCCTTGGCGCTTAGGGGTTCAGCGTCCGGGTGGTCGAGTTGCCCGGTTTCCCTGGCGCGTTTGATCGCCTTTTTCATCCTGGCGCCGAGAAACGGCGACTTGCCGATGCTCAACAAAAGGGTGAAGGTAACCGCGAAGATCGCATAAAAGCAAAACGGCACGCTGCGAAAGAAGAAGGTGATCCGGTCGGCCTCGGTCGCAAGCCACGGCACGCCGGCCACGAAGATAAACGCCTGGACGTAGCCCGGCCACGCGTTGAATGCAAGTTGCGAGGCGATCGGCGAGGCCGTCGAGTCGACGATATATGAAAGTTCCTCGTGGCTGACGCGCTCCCGGTCGGCCAGCGGCTTTACGGTCGTGCCAACCATAACCGTGCTGACCGTGCCGCCCTGGAAGAAGACCACGCCCAGGCACCAGGCGACCAGCTTGGCGGTCCTCGGCCCGCGTACGAACCGGCGTGTCATAAAATCTGCGAACGCATTCGCCGCACCGGTCCGCGACCATACGCCCAGCAGTCCTCCGAGCAGCCAGAGATACAACAGCAACACGCCGGCCGCGTTCGGCGTGGCGAGGTTGGCGACCAGTATGTCTTCGGTAATGTCGTACTGGCCCAGCAGGAACCCTCCGACGACTATCCCGCCGAGCAGCGAGACCAGCGGTTCGCGTGTCATCCAGCACAGTACGATCGCCGCCAGCGCCGGCAGCAACGACCAAGGCCCCCAATGACGTTTGGCCAACAGTTCGAAGTACAGGGTTGTCGGTTTGCCCGCCAGCGTGCGGGTTTCGAACACGTACTGCTGTGTTACCTTCGGGGCCGTACCGGCGGCGTTGATCTGGGTAATATGTTTCTCGTTGAGCCATGCATTGTCAATCGGCACGAAGTCGGTGACATACGTTGGCTTCCCACGGTAAACGTAGAATAGCCTGCCGTGGTCGTCGCGATGAACGTCCAGATTGATACGCTCGACCGACCACGTCGGTGCAACGTACTTTCCCACTGCAATGCTCGCCGCCAGCACAAGCACGAAAAAGATCAACGACGGGTCGGTCACTCGCCGCAGCAAGAAAGGGGGACAGGCGCAATCCTGTTCGGCACATTAGTTGCTGTGGCGATTAGCGAGTCTTGTTCTAGTTGAAATCAGAGGCGGGGGAATG
>DAOWNK010000038.1 GCA_030642635.1 Pirellulales bacterium | reverse complement strand
CCAGCCGTAGATCGACTGGTCCGGGTCGCCGGTTACCGCCAGGTTGGGTTGATCGATCGACAGCAGCCGGACAATATCATACTGGGCAAGGTTCGTGTCCTGGTACTCGTCGACGAGTATGAAACGGTATCGCTGGTCGAGTCCGCGTCGAATCTCGGGATTTTCATGCAACATCTTGGCAATGTGAAAAAGCAGGTCGTCGAAGTCGGCGGCATTTGATTCCCTGAGTTGTGCCTGATAAGCCGGGTAAACCTGCTCGACCACATTTCCCAACAGGTCTCCTGGTTTCGGTTGGTATTGCTCCGGCGAGATAAGCCGGTTCTTCGCCCTGCTTATCGCATTGGCGATGGACTCCGGAGTGCAGCGTTTGGTGTCGATGGTGTTGATGTCGAGCCGTTCGATAACGTGTTTTAGCGCCCTGGCGCCATCGCTGGTGTCGTAGATTGTGTAGTTTTCCTGAAGCCCCACGAATGGTGCATATTTTCGCAGCAACCTGGCACAAAAGCGGTGAAACGTACCCAGCCATACCGACCGGCCCGGTGCAAGCTGCTCGACACGTCTGCGCATCTCGTCGGCGGCCTTGTTTGTGAAGGTAAGCGCGAGTATCTGGTGGTCAGGCACACCCTGTGTAAGTAGATATGCCACGCGGTGTGTAACCACCCTGGTCTTTCCACTGCCCGGGCCGGCCAAGATCAGCAGCGGGCCCTCGACGTGCAACACCGCCTCGCGTTGGGCATCGGTTAAGTCTTGCAGGAGGTGGTTCAAGTAGTAGTCCTTTGATGTTTTAATAGGGGGTCGGGGATCGGGAGTTAATAGTCAGCCGCTTGCGGCTTCGCAGAAATACACTCTTTCTACCTTTGCGCGAAGCCGCAAGCGGCAATTACTTAGTATACGCAGTTCGGCGTAGGACGCCAGTCTCCGTGGCGGATGTCGGACGCTGGCAGTGCTAGTATGAAAAACCCTGCAAATTACAGACTTTTCCGGAAAGATACTACACGAATTCCAAAGACTTGCTATACTTGGCAGTCGCAGTAGACTTCCGGTGCGTTCCACGCACCCTACAATTCCTGTTTGGGAGGGAACCCATGAACACCAGAATCCCGCTTAGGACGATCGACAATCGGGCCAAAGACATGGCGGAAAAGTTGGAGATGAGCACCGCCGAGATCGGACTGTCGGTGCGAACGACAAATTGCCTGGAAGAGCGCGGCATTTTTACGGTCAACGATCTGTTGCACTGCACACGCGACGACCTGTTGGCCATATCGAACTTCGGTGAGAAGACCTTGGAGGAGGTGTACCAGGCACTGGAGGGCGTCGGTTTTTATCGCAGTTGGAAACGTGAGATGACGACCGATCAACCGATGCCCGCACTGCAACCACGGTGACGGTCGTCAGCACTACGATATCCTTATTCCATGGCTCGCAGCTTCCGATACTACGGCAAGAAGCGCGGCAACCGGCGTACCGGTTCAAGCACGCTGGGCAGCGCCGGCGAGATGCTTTTTTACGCCGTGTTTCTGCTGTTCGGCTGCGTCTCGGCCGTGGCGCTGTTTTACCTTCTGGTAATCCCTCAATGGCGCGTCAGCAACGAGTTCGTCGAGCACACGTGCATCGTGCTGCAAAAGCGCATTGCTGAAGAGAAAGACCAAGACGGTACGCTTTATCGCCCGGAGTTCCGCATTAAGTACGAGATCGACGGTGTGGAGTATTTCGCATGGACGTACGGCATCCATAAGGTGTCTTCGAGCAGTCGCAAGAACTCGCAGAAAATTCTCGGCCGTTTTACCGAAACGAAGGACCCGGAACATCCGATCGAATATCCATGCTGGTACGATCCGCTGAATCCGGAAAAGGTTGTGCTGGTGCGTGGCGGCAACTGGTGGATGTGGCTGATCGCAATCGTGCCGGTCTCGTTTATTTTAATCGGCGGCATCGGGCTGATCTATCGTGTGCTGCACTGGGGTAAGTCTGCCGAGCATCAGGCGGCAATGGCGCGACACGCCACTCGGGGCGATCTGTTTGATACCGGCAATAAGGCCGCTGGGCAATTTCCGAACGTCCCGCCCGGCGCCGACATCACCAACAGCCCGGGCACAAGGTTGGCTTTTCGGTTGCCCATCGGCGCCTCGCCGGGCTGGAAGCTCTTCGGTATCCTGTTGGCATGTGTACTCTGGAACGGCATAGTGTCGGTGTTCGTGGTGTTCGTGGCAAAGGATCATTTAGGCGGGAATCCAGACTGGGTACTCACACTGTTCCTCCTGCCGTTTGTGGTGGTGGGGATTGCGCTGATCGTATGTTTCATCCGGCAGTTGCTCCTTACTACCGGAGTCGGTCCGACTATGGTCGAAATTTCCGACCACCCGCTGGTCCCCGGCCGACAGTACCGATTGTTCGTTTCCCAGGCCGGACGCCTTGTGATGAACTCGCTTTGCGTCTCGCTCGTTTGCGAGGAAAAAGCCACATATCGTCAAGGGACCGACACGCGCACCGAGACCAAGAAAGTCCACGACCGAGAGGTGTACCGCCGCGATGGGTTCGAGGTGCGTCGCGGGCTGCCGTTCGAGGACGAGTGCGAGTTGCTCGTGCCGGAAGGCGCCATGCACTCGTTCAAATCCGATCATAACGAAATCCACTGGAAGCTGGTCGTCGCAGGCGACGTGGCTGTTTGGCCCAACTATAAACGCGATTTTCCGGTTGTCATCCACCCGGCCGTCGGAAGGACCGACACATGAACAACCCATCTGTGACTATCCGGCTGGACGATAACGGACGTGTATACCGGCCCGGCGAGACGCTCTTAGGCGAGTACCAACTACAGTCGGTAATGCCCGGCGATGTAAAGGCGATCGAGGTCTCGGTGTTGTGGTACAGTGAAGGCAAGGGTGACGAGGACATGGCCGTGCACGAGTTCCGGCGATTAAGTGCCGAGGACGGCGACTGGATCGACCCGACCCGGCCTGCCCGGTTCGACACAATTTTGCCGAACAGCCCGCTCAGTTACGACGGCGTGATTGTAAAAATCCGCTGGTGTGTTCGAGTCAGGGTGTTTCTGCACCGTGGTAAGGACCTGGTCGGACAGAAGGCGTTCCAACTGGGCGACGTCTCGGCAGCCAAGGTTTCTTGAAGCGACTTGCAAGTGTGAGTAAAGTGGTTAGTGGTTAGAACATGACTTTACCGATAAAAGCCCCCGGACTGCGTCCGGGGGCACTGCATCCGTGAACACATTCGCATCGACCGATAACCCCTTTTCCACCCGACACGTCCGACCGGGAGCAGCGCCGTTCCTATTCCAAGGCGATCAAACCGCTGCGGCCTTGGTCGACCGCTTGCAAGAAAACGGCTGGCGGGGCCAGATCGTCGGGCCGCACGGCTCCGGTAAGTCGACACTGTTGTCAACACTGTTGCCGGCCGTCGAACACTCGGGACGTTGCACGTGCCTGATCGAATTGCACGACGGCCAACGTCGGTTGCCGGCCGGCTTTTGGAAAGGGGACAGTCACATTTTCGCTTTGCGAAAATCGGGACAGTCCCCTAAACAATCAACGCTGCTGGTCGTTGACGGTTATGAGCAACTCGGCCGTTTTCAACGTTTCCGGCTAAAGCGATTCTGTCGCCGAGGCGGCCTTGGCCTGCTGGTTACCGCCCACGCCTCGGTCGGACTGCCCGAGTTGTTCTGCACGACGGCTGAGCTTACTACGGTTCAACGGCTCGTCGAGCAACTCCAACGCGAGTACACCTTTCACGTCACACCGGCGGAAGTGGCCGAGCGGTTTTCGCAACATGCCGGCAACGTGCGTGAGGTGTTCTTCGATCTGTACGATCTGTACGAATCGCGCCGCCGTGGGTAACCATTTACGTGGACACTTTTTACCCGTTTAGCCGCCGTGCTTGCACGGCGCGTGAAGCACTAAAAAGTCCCCAAAATCTCGCCGTGTTGGAAATTACCATTTGCCACCAACGCGCTGGGCAAGTCCCAATACCGTTGAATTAGTGGTAATATCAAGGAAAACACAGTGGCACCGGCGTCCCGCCGGTGATGCATAAGTATAGGTATTGCTTCGAGTTACGTCACACCGGCGAGACGCCGGTGCCACTGGTTCTGTCCCTTAATTCAACGGTATTGGGGCAAGCCCAGCGGCTAAACGGATTTTGTTTGCAAAACAGTGTGGTTCCAACTGCATACTGAATTGTGACGTACACTTTCAACAGATACGCTACTTGTGAGCTGAGCGCCCGGCTAAAGCGTATAATCGTTAGAATCCGAAAACTCGACCAAATGCCGGATCGACCGTAGCGAACACTTGACACGGCGACTTAAAAACGCTCTGATGAGATTGTTGTTCTCTCACAAATATAGGAGACTGAAAATGTTCTATTCAAAACTACGTGGTGTGATTTTAACGTGCAGCATGGCGACCATGCTGTCGGCGATTCCGTTGGAGAGCCGTGGGTGCTGCTTACTCGACAACCTGTTCGGCTGCGGGTCGGTTAGGACCACTTATCGGCTGCCGTACGTCGCCGCTTATACCCCGGCCTGCACAACCTGTACGCCCACGTCTTGCGTAAGCTACGCGCCGCAGACTTGTTGTTACGCGCCGCAAACGTGCTGCTATGTACCGCAGACATGTTATTACGTACCGCAGACCTGCTATCGGACCGTCTACCGACCGCTGCTTACCTGGTCGTTCCGGCCGCTGTTAGTGCCGTACACAACGTATCGGGCCGTCTACTCGAATCCGTGTGTAACGTGCAGTCCGTGCGTAACGTGCAATCCGTGCGTCGGTGGTGCGTGTGGAACGGTCACGTACTCGGGCACGACAACCTCTGTTGGTTCGAGTTGCCCCAGTTGTATTCCGGCCGCAACACCGAGCAGTTCAATTCCTGCCGCCAGCCCCGAGCCGGCAACGTTTCAGCAAAACACCCCGTCGCAGATTCAAAAAACACTCAAGCCAATCCCGAAAATCGACACGCAGCTAAACTCCACACCGGCCCCGAGTCTGATCGATCCGAGCAGCCGGACGACGCTCCGACCGATCCGCCAGGCGTCTTACAACCGCCTGGTCGTTACCGGCGTGCCGACGTCGTCTGCGGAGAACGGCGGTTGGCGAGCCTCGCGCGACTAACCGATATGCCTGCCAACCTGACCCCGCAATACCTCAAGGCCGAGGAAGAATATCGCAGGGCGACCACGGTCGACGAGGAACTGAAGTGCCTGCAAGTGATGTTGCAGGAAATCCCGAAACACAAGGGAACCGACCATCTACAGGCACAACTGAAGTCGAAAATCAGCAGGGCGAAGAAGGAACTCACTGCTGAAAAGAAGGCTGGAAAGAAAACCCGAGGGCTGCGAATACCACGCCAAGGCGCCGGCGCCGCCATTCTGCTGGGCGGGCCGAACGCCGGAAAAAGCCGGCTGATCGCCAGCCTTACACACGCAACACCCGAGGTGGCTCCATACCCGTTCACCACCACCGTTCCGGCGCCGGCCATGATGCCATGGGAAGATGTCGCCGTACAGCTTATCGACACGCCGCCGGTGACGGCCGATTACATGGAAATCCACCTGCACGGCCTCACCCGAGCGGCCGAACTGGCACTGCTGGTGGTCGATCTGGGCGACGACAAAGGAATCCAGCAGTGCCAAGACGTGCTGGAGCGGACCTCGACAACCAAAACCCGATTGGCCGCCGCATCGTATCTCGACGAGCAAGACGTGGGCCTATCGTATACGAAAACGTTCCTGGTGCCTAACAAAATCGACCTGCCCGAGGCGGCCGACCGACTCAAACTACTACATGAACTTTGCCCGGTCGATTTCACCGAGTACGTCGTCTCGGCACAGGACGGCGCCGGCCTTGAGACGCTGCGCGAGGCGATCTATCGGGCGATGGACGTGGTTCGGGTGTACACGAAACTCCCGTCGGCCAAGGAGCCGGATATGGACCGCCCGTTTACCGTCCGGCGCGGCGACACGCTGTTGGACCTTGCCGGTCAGGTACACAAGGATTACGTTGAAGGGCTGAAATTCGCCCGAGTCTGGGGAACTGCCGTACACGACGGAACACACGTGAGGGGCGACTACGTGCTGCACGATAAGGATATTGTTGAGTTGCATATGTAATGACCAACGCCGAAATCGCCGCCGTCTTCGAGCAGGTCGCCGATCTGCTGGAATTTAAGGGCGCAAATCCGTTTCGGGTTCGCGCGTATCGCAACGCCGGGCGAACAATCGACGACCTGAGAGAATCGTTGGCCGATGTGGCCGCCGATCCGAACCGCGAGTTGACCGAAATCGACGGGATCGGCAAGGACCTGGCCGACAAGATAGTCGAGTTGGTCGCGACCGGCTCGATGGAGATGCTCGACGAGTTGCTGGCCGAAGTTCCTGAAAGTGTGCTTGCAATCCTTCGCGTGCCGGGGCTGGGTCCGAAGCGTGCGGCGGTGCTGTACAACGAACTGAACGTCACCACCCTGGACGGACTCCGAGAGGCGTGCCTGTCGCAACGGGTACGGCAACTGAAGGGCTTTGGCGCCAAGACCGAGGCGTCCATTTTGAAAGGGCTGGATATCGCCGCCGAGGCCGGGCAACGCATCCTGTGGGCAGAAGCCGATGAACACGTACAGGCAATTCTTGCACACCTGCGGCAGTGCGACGCCGTCGGGCAACTCCGCCCCGCCGGCAGTTACCGACGCGGCAAGGAGACGGTCGGCGACCTCGACTTCCTGGCCACCGCCGATGATCCCGCCGGCGTAATGGATCACCTTGCAGCGTACGACGAAGTAGCCGACGTGTTGCTGCGAGGCGATACCAAGATGTCGGTCCGGCTGACCGGCGGACTGCAAGTAGACCTGCGTGTCGTGCCGGACGAGTCGTTCGGTGCGGCGCTGCAATACTTCACCGGCTCGAAGGCGCACAACATCATGCTGCGCGGCATGGCCAAGCGGCGCGGGCTGAAGATCAACGAGTACGGCGTGTTCCGCGGCGAGGACGAACGTCCGATCGCCGGCCTTACCGAGGACGAGGTATACGCCGTGTTGGAGTTGCCGTGCTTCCCGCCCGAACTGCGCGAGGCCCGCGACGAGTTCAATTGGGCCGAGGCCGGCGAGTTGCCGCAACTGATAGAGTTGAAAGACATCCGAGGCGATCTGCACACGCACACCACATGGACCGACGGCGCCGCGACCATCGAAGAAATGGCGCTGGCCGCCAAACAACGCGGGCTGAAGTACATCGCCGTTACCGACCACTCCAAGCGAGTGGCCATGGTAGGCGGGCTGAACGCCGAGCGGCTGCGGCGGCAATGGGCCGAAATCGACAAGCTCAACCGGCGACTCAAGGGAATTACAGTGCTCAAAAGCGTGGAGGTCGATATGCTCGAGGCCGGTGGACTGGACCTCGAAGACGACGTGCTGGCAGAGGCCGACTGGGTCGTGGCCAGCCTGCACTACGGGCAGAACCAATCGCGGGAGCGGATCACCGGCCGCGTGATCGAGGCCCTTGAGAACCCGCACGTCTCGGCCGTAGCCCATCCGACCGGCCGGATGTTGATGCGTCGCAAGGCGTACGAAATCGACATGGAGGCGGTGCTTAAAGCCGCCCGGGCAAACGGCAAGATGATGGAACTGAACGCCCACCCAATGCGGCTGGACCTGGACGACGTTGCCTGTGCGGCGGCGAAGAACCACGGCGTGCCGATCGTTGTATCGACCGACGCGCATCGAATCGAGGGCCTCGATGCGATGCGTTACGGCGTGCAGCAGGCCCGCCGCGGAGGACTGACCAAGGACGACGTGGCCAACACGCTCTCATGGGCGAAGCTGAAGAAGATGCTCGGCTAGCCGGGATTGCTCATAGCAGAGGAAACGCTGCGATGGTATTGATTGGGGCTTGTGCCCGTAATACGGCGAAAAACGACACGCATGCGTTTGGCGTCCAGGAATCCACTTGCCTTGGCGATTTCGTCCATCTTCACTTTATCTTCGCCGGCCAGCAACTGTTTGGCATGTTGTACGCGCACGTGGCAAAGGTGCTCGTACGGCGTGTGTCCTAGAGAACACTTGAAGGCGTTTTCCAGACAGCGGCGCGAAACGTCCAAACGTCGGAGGATGTCGTTAACGTCAATCGGTTCGCCAAGGTGTTCGCGCATAAATCGCAGCGAGGCAGCGACCCTGGGGTCTTCGGTCGCCGTCGTGTCGGTGGAACGGCGCCGGACTATGCCGCCTGGCGGGATAAACGGCGACTCGACCGGCACCTTCTTGCCGGCCATCAGCCGATCCAGCAGCGCCGCAAGTTCGTAGCCGAATTTGTTTTCGTCGTGAGAGATGCTGCTAAGCGGTGGATCGCAGAACTCGCAAGTGATTCGGTCGTTGTTCACCCCGATGACCGCCACGTCGTCGGGCGCGTGCAGCCCGAGCCGTTCGCACGCCTCCAGCACCATCCTTGCCCGATAGTCGGTAAATGCGAACACACCCACCGGCGGCGTCAACGATGCCAGCCAATCTTGCAACTGACTGCCGATACGTTCCCAACGCGGATGTTGTCCGATGGTATTCGGGCTGTTGCAGACCGAGCACGTACCGCCGGCCTTCTCGACTGCTTCGACGAATCCCACGCCGCGTTGTTGTGCGTTCCACATGCCGCGGACGCCGTAGTAGCCAAAACGCCGAAACCCACACTCTAACAGGTGCTCGGCGGCCAGCCGACCTGTTGCCTGGTTATCAACCGTTACACGTGGTATACCCGTGTCGCCCAGCGCACCGCATAGATTGACGGCAGGGATATCCAGTTGGGTGATAGCATGGGCTTCGGCCTTGGTGTTGATCCAGGTGATAATCCCATTGCCGGACCAACCGCGCAGACTGCACGGAGACAGCGACAGGACGTCCGGATTTACGGTGAATTGCCACGGACCATGCTGTCGCGCGTATTGCAGGATACCGTGCACAATCCCCTCCATGTGCGTCACACCCATCGGTAGCGCCAAGGCGACCAGTTTGATTTTTTGGTTTTGGCCATCGGAAAGCAGTTTTTGCGGAATTATGCCCTAAAAATACACTTTACTTGGCATCGGCCGGTTTGTCAAGGTTTCGCAAATCGGGTCGATAGATTGCGTAAAAAACCCTTGAAACGCGAGACTGTCGAATTATGATAGAAGTAATGGTTGTAATGGTTGCGGTAATCTAATTCCCGCCGCTCACCTTACAATGTGCTTGACGAGGAAAACACGGTTTGGTGAATAGTTGCATGATGAAAGTTCCCACCATCCACTGCCCCATCCGGCGTTGGTACGCCCGTCGCCCCGGACCTGTTCCCGGGGAGCAGGCCGAAGTGGCCTGCTCCCCGAAACCCGAAGAAATATTTGGCGTATCCGCCCCGGTGGATTCCAATTAGTTCGAGTAGTTTCTTTTCTTTTCTTTCACAACACGGGAGAACGATTATGTTTATGTTCAAAGTAAATCGACAGGCTGTTCTGACAATCGTAACACTGTCCATCGTGACGGTGTTGTTCGGTATGGTCGGCATGGTGCAGGCGGAGATCGTGCAGCCGTATGCCAACGATTCCGACACCGCACTGCTGTACCATCTGAACGAGACGACTTACCAGGTCAGCACCTCCACGACGGATTATTTCATCGATGATTCGTCGAGCAACAAACACCTGCGAACCACTAAGATTGACGTCGACGGGTCTGACGCCGCGGGTTCGCCTTTCCAGGGTGTTTCCGGGCCGAACGGCCTTGGTGTTGCCGCTAATATAACTAGTGCCAGAAGAATGCTCCGTGTGGGCGAGGCCCTGCCCACGCTGTCAACCACCACGTTCACTATCGAAGCGTGGATACGCAATCCCGGCTTAAATGGCGACGGGATATTTCGGGTAAATGACGACCCGACGGGTTCATGCCCACTCGTGCAGTTTCAGATACTCGCCGATAGCAAACTAAAGTTAATAGCGCGGGACTCGGATAATGGTGTCCTCGGAGTTAATTCCACGCAGGCTGTGACTTTTTCGGCAGACACGTGGTACCACCTGGCCGTGACTTATGATAATAATGGCCTCGCCACGGACAACGACAGCACGGTGGAGTTCTTTTGCGATCCGGTAACCAGCCTGGGCGCATCGAGCCGGGCAGGCACTAAGCTTGGCGACACCATTGAGAGTTTGAAGGACTTAAAGGCTTTCGCCGCCAGTACCGGGCAAATTTGGGCCGGGGAAGGGGGAGGCAATCTCGACGGCGACATCGACGAGGTGCGTTACTCGAACGTGGTCCGCGACACCTTCAACCTGGCTGTGCCCGAGCCGGGATCGGTGGTACTGCTGCTGAGCGGTTTGCTGGCGATGGCGCTGGTGTTGTATCGCCGGAAGAGGAGATGATTTTGGGTTCCCAAGAGGTCGTCCCGGAACCGTCCAGCGTGGTCCTTTTCATCACCGGGCTGATCGGTGCGGTGGCCATGTGGTGGCGTCGGCGACGACTGCACGGCTAACTTGCTGCAACACTACCGTGTTGCCGACCGGTGTATACCGCCAAACGCCCCGGGACTGCGGTCCCGGGGATGTTTTGGCGGTTTGGGTAGTATTCTTTCCCCCCGGGACCGCAGTCCCGGGGCGTTTGGCTGCGTAAAATCTGGAACTGCCAAGATATGCTACGCAGCTTTGAGTAATAATAAGCATGGAAACCGTACAGTGAAACGACAAAGTGCTTTCACCCTGATAGAGCTTTTGGTCGTTATAGCGATCATCGGTATTCTGATCGCGCTGCTGCTGCCGGCGGTGCAGGCAGCGCGCGAGGCGGCACGGCGGATGCAATGTTCCAACCACCTGAGACAAATCGGTTTGGCCATGCACAATTACCACACGGCCAATTCGACCCTGCCGTTCGCCTCGCAGAACGCCGGTCCGCCGATTGCAATGAGTACCTGGACGGCCGCCATATTGCCGTTTCTGGAATATCAGAACGTCTACGATCTGTTTGATTTCAACAAGCCGATGGCCGACCAGGCCAACCGGCAGGCCGTCCAGACGGTTATTCCCACGTACATCTGCCCGAGCGATCCACAAGGACACGACCCGCTGATCGGCGGGCGCATCTTCGACTACAAGAACCCGCCGGGCTCCATGGGGCTTTGGTACCTAGCTTGCGCAGGCCCGACGCACGAGGGCCACTCGGCGGATAACGCCTGCGTATTCTGTGAGTGCAACAAGGACACACCTGGCGACCCGGAGTGCTATTGCTGCCAGGGCTGGGCGTCCGGCGCAGAGCAACCCCGGGGAAACTTTGTGGGCCTGTTCGGCATGGACTACAGGAGTATCCGTTTTGCGGAGGTTTCGGACGGCCTGAGCAACACGATTATGGCCGGTGAGACACTGCCGGGACACTGCGTCTTCGCCGGGGCATACCACTGCAATCGCCCCATAGGGTGGACCCAAATACCCATCAATATCATGGAAAATGACGGGGGTCAGGACGGGCGGTGGTTCCGCACATGCGGATACAAGAGCCTGCACCCCGGCGGGGCCAATTTTGTGATGGGCGACGGTAGCGTTCATTTCTTCTCAGAATCGATCGACTATCGGTTGTTCAACGGGTTGGGCACGCGTGCAGGCGGCGAAGTGGTGACCGTACCGTAGTAGAACGTCAGGTGAAACGGACCGTGAACAATTACAAAGATATGAAGAAGAACTGCGTGGCGGGTTATACATTGATCGTCTTGTTGTTGGTTCTGCCGACGGCCGGTTGCACGCACAGTGGGCCTGAGACGATTAAAGTCCGAGGGCACGTGACATTCGACGGCGGCCCGTGCCCGGCTGCGGGAACCGTTTACTTTGTGCCGGTTGACGTATCGAGCAACTCACCGTGTCGGCCGGCCAGCGGGAATTTCGATGTGAACGGCAAGTTTACCGTAACCTCATTCCGCCCGGGCGACGGACTTTTGCCGGGAAAATACAAAGTTCGTATCGAATGCTGGAAACAACTGCCCGATGCCGACGGCCTGCCGGGTGTCAGTTACGTGGGAGACGATTACGAAGCGCCCGGCCTTGTAGTCGAACCAGGCTCGCGTGAACCGGTGAAGGTTATCTGCGACGTGCCGCGTAGGCGGTAACTTACAAAGACGGCTTGACTCTTTTGGAGGAACCCCGACGATGAGACGAGTTAAGTTTATCACAGCTTGCGTCTGTTGCGCCTGTTTAGTGTCGCTCTCAGTTTTTGCAGCACAAGTATCTGCCGAGGACGCCAATGGGAAAGAGCCGATCAGCCCCAGGGAGGGCGCGATCAGGCTGTTCAACGGCATGGACCTCGGCGGCTTGTACACGTGGCTCAAAGACACGAAGTATCAAGACCCGCATAATGTCTTCACTATTCAGGACGGGATGCTGCACATCTCGGGCAACGGGATCGGTTACGTCTGTACGAAGAAGGAATACAAGAACTACCACCTGATTGTCGAATTCAAGTGGGGCGAGCAAACGTGGGGAGAACGAAAGGATCGCGCCCGGGACACGGGAGTGTTGGTCCATTGTGTCGGCCCGGACGGCAACTATGCCAACCGGTTCATGGCGTCGATTGAGGCCCAGATTATTGAGGGTGGCGTGGGTGATTTCATCATCGTCCCGGGCAAGTACGCCGACGGCAGTCCGGTGCCGTTATCGCTGACCGCCGAAGTGACGAAGGATCGCGACGGCGAAACGGTTTGGAAAAAGGGAGACCGGAAGAAGACCTTCTCGGCAGGGCAACGCATCAACTGGCTTGGCCGCGACCCGGACTGGAAAGACACCCTGGGCTTCCGCGGCAAGAACGATATCGACGGCCCTCATGGCGAGTGGACCCGGATGGAGGTGATTTGTGACGGTGGGCACATTATCAACAAAGTAAACGGCGTTGTGGTCAACGAAGCTTTCGATGCGTACCCTTCGGCTGGTAAGATTCTCATACAGTCTGAACTGGCCGAGGTTTACATTCGCCGCTGGGAGCTTTGGCCGCTCGGTAAGGTCTCGATATCCCCTGAAAACACGTTCTTAGGAGAACCATAATATGTTGAACCACCTCAATCGTCGTGAAATACTGCGGAACGCCGCGCTGGCCGGCGTCGGAGTCTGGCTGTCCGGTGGAAGTGCCGGGGCCGAGAGTAAATCACCCAATGAAAAACTCAACATCGCGATGATCGGCGCCGGCGGCCGGGGCGGTGAAAACCTCAACCGCCATTTCCACACCGAGAACATCGTTGCGCTGTGTGATGTGGACTGGCGACATAAGGTCGAATGGTATGCCCGCCCCCTGGCGGGTGAAGTGTTCGAGAGCTTCCCAAAGGCCAAAAAGTACCACGACTTCCGCAAGATGCTGGACGAGATGGGTAAGCAGATCGATGCCGTGGTGGTCAGCACGCCCAATCATACACACGCCCCGGCCAGCGTGATGGCCATGAAGATGGGCAAGCACTGCTACTGTGAAAAGCCGCTTGCCCATTCGGTCTACGAGGCTCGGGTGATGGTCGAGGTGGCCGCCGAGAACAAAGTGGTCACGCAGATGGGCACACAGATTCACGCCGGCGATAACTACCGCCGCGTGGTCGAGTTGATCCAGTCTGGCGCGATCGGGCCGGTACGGGAATGCCACGTCTGGCGCCGTCCCGTCTCACTGTGTAAGAATTGGGGCCTGATCGGTCGCCCCAAGCAAAGCCAGCCGGTTCCGCCGCAACTGAAATGGGATCTATGGCTCGGCCCGGCGCCCTATCGTCCGCACCACCCATGCTATGTTCCTCACGATTGGCATTATTGGTGGGATTTCGGCGGTGGCACCCTGGGGAATCTTGGCTGTCATCTAATCGATCTGCCGTTCTGGGCGCTGAAGTTGCGCCATCCTACGTCGGTCGAAGCCGAAGGTCCTCCGGCCCACTCCGAATCTACATCTGACTCGTTGACCGTCCACTGGGAATTCCCCGCCCGGGGTGACATGCCGCCGGTGAAGTTGTCCTGGTACCATGGCGATGGCAGCCCTCGGGTATCTGAGGAAAAGAAGGTGACCGGGTGGGGAGCCGGGATATTGTTTGTCGGTGAAAAGGGAATGTTGGTGGCCAACTACGGCAAGCGGGCGTTGTTGCCCAAGTCGGAATTCGCCGACTTCCAGCCGCCGGAACCGACGATCCCGGCGTCCGTGGGCCATCATAAGGAGTGGATTGTCGCCTGCAAAACCGGCAGCCAAACCACCTGTAATTTCGATTACTCAGGCCCCCTGACCGAAGCGGTCCTGCTGGGCAACGTGGCATATCGCGCCGGAAAAAAGCTCCTGTGGGACCCCGTGAACTTGAAAGTGACCAACTGCACGGAAGCCCAGAAATTCATCGCACGAGACTATCGACAAGGGTGGACACTGTAAATGTTTTGGTTGCAACCACCCGATAACAAGGGCTTGCTAGGAGTCAGTTACGTGGGATAGGCGGTAACTTACAAAGACGGCTGCCGTCAAATCAACGAGGAATAAGTATCTCGACGTCCTTGAACTCGACGTGCATATCTGTGTTGCCGTGCAGTTGCAATGCGAGATGGCCTTCGAGCCGGCCGGGGTCGTCTTTCAACTCGGAAATCTTCACGCCGTTGAGGTGCACAACGATGTGCCGCCGGTGTGCAGAGACGGTCATCTGGTTCCATTGTCCCGGTTTGTGGCGTTTCTCACTCTTTTTGCTTGTACCGATGAGCACGCCGTCTTTGAATTCCCAATTTCCGCCGGGCAGTGTGTGCCAGCCATCGAGTGTCTTGCCGTCGAACAACGGCACGAACTCCGGCTGATTGCCGGCGGACGGTTGCGACAGTGCAAGGCAGACAATAAACCCGATGATGGAAACGCTGAAGGTTCGCATAGTAAAAGGTCCTTTCAATAATTGGTTGTTTCGACCATAAAGCCAACTACGTCAACTCGGGCAATTCATAATCTTTGCGTCGCGGGCGCGAGAGCATCTTGTTCGCCTCGTCGCAGTTGGTGAAGCGTTCGGACTGGGGGTCCCATTTGAGCTTTTTGCCGACCTGGCCGATATTGCGAACGATGTTGACCATGCTGCAAATCGTCGCGGAGCGTTGCCCGTACTCGATGTCGGCCGTGCATCGCCCGCGAGTCTTGATGCACTGGACCCAATTTCCGACGTGGTACTGCATCTCGCCCTTTTTCGGGCCGGGGTTGTCCGGCGTGGTGATAAGCTCCTTTGGGTTGGCGGCGATTTTGTTGCGGTTGATTTCGAGTTTACCTTTGTCACCCACGAAGATCGCACCCAGCCCCGGCCCGCGATCTCCGTCCATATGGAGCCTCAGTTCGGTGCCGTTGGCGTATTTCATACGGATTTTCGCCCTCGGCCCGACAACGTTTTGGGCCAATCGGCGGTATTCCAAACCCGTGTCAGGATCGTCTTTTGGGGTATCGAACTTGCCGGTCTCCATAACCTTGACCGGTTCTTCCAGCCAGACCTCGACCGGCCCGGTTTCGTCGGTGCCCAGCGCACGTTGCACCTGATCGTAGGAGTGTGCGCCCCCGAAGCATCGGCCGCCGTCGTCGTATGCCCACCAACGGAGCCAACTGTAGTGAATGTGCGGATGATACGGGCGGAATTCCGCCTGATTCGTCCAGATATCCCACCAGCCCTCGCTTCCGCCTTTTGGCATCGGCTGTGCCGGCTTGGGCGTCCAGATGTCCGGGCCGACGAAGTTCGGGGCGATTACGGTATGCACCTTGCCCAGCGCGCCGTTTTTGACCAGGTCGCTTGCCCAGTTGTTTATCGGTATGGATCGCTGTTGCGTGCCCACTTGCGTAACGCGTTTGTACTTTCGCGCCGCCGTGACCATCTGTCGGCCTTCTGCGATCGTCAGGCACATCGGCTTCTCGATGTAGACGTCCGCGCCGGCCTGCATCGCCAGCACGGTTACCCATGCCCGGGCGTGTGTTGTCGTCTGGACCAGCACGCCGTCGAGCTTCTCCTTTTCTATCATTTCGCGGAAGTCTTCGTAGGTCGCCCAATGCCGGTCCTTTCCGGCTGCTTTAACAAATGCGCCGCACCGGGGCGCGAAGCAGTCGCAGACGGCCGCCAGCCGCATTTCGGGGAGTCCAATGCAAGTGCGGGCGAGACTTCGTCCCCGACCTCCCAGCCCGATGACTCCCACGTTTACCTTGTCGTTGGCCCCGGGCTGTCCGTCCGCACCCAAGACGTACGAGGGGATCAGATACGGCAGTGCGAATGCCGCTGTGCTTGACTTAAGTGCTTCGCGTCGAGTATACCGGGTGCGCGCCATGGTTTTCGCTCCCTTTAATTGTGGTGTGTGATGGGGTATGTTGACGTTTTCACTGGAATGGACTAACTGTTTATTTTGGACAATACGATTTTGTTTGTCAAGCCCCTCGCAACCCCCGATCCCCTTTGTTTTTAGAATTTACTGCCGTCAATCGGCTGTCCGTCTTTTCGGTTTCCTAATCGACGATGTGTCTCGACGTCGATGTTGTAGTTGATCATGCGTACCGAGCCGTCGCAAAACACCATGTTGAAACCGCCGGAGTGTGCACTGCCGAACGGAT
>DAOWNK010000136.1 GCA_030642635.1 Pirellulales bacterium | reverse complement strand
GTAGAGCATGTCGGGTGCGGCCAGGTTCGAACACCAGCGGACGCTCTGCGAGATCAGCGGCGCCTGTCGCAGTTCGATATCGACCATCAACGAGCGGTACAGCGCGATGAAAATCGGCAACTGAACGAACAGCACCAGGCAGCCGCTAAGCGGATTGTAGTTGTGTTTGCGGAACAAATACTGTTGTGCTTTGGTGCGGCCCTCCATGTCGGTTTTGTATTTTTCCTGGAGTTTTTTTATCTCCGGCTGCAATTGCTGCATCTTGATCGCACCGAGCACTTGCTTGCGGCTCAGCGGAAACATGCAGCCGCGGACCAACACGGTCAACATCAAGACGGCCAAGGCGTAGTTATGGACCACGGAATAAAACACGTGCAGGATATGGACCATCGGCACGGCCAACCAACTGAACCAGCCGTAGTAAACCAACTCGCCAAGGTCGTAATCGGCCAGCAATCCGGGCGCCTTCGGGCCGGCAAAAATCGTGTATCTCTGAGAAAGCTTCTCGCCTGGTTTTAACTCGCACGGGTTGCTGACCACGCGGCACGAGGTGTCGGTAATCTTCGGAATCTTCTCGTCGACCGGTCCTACCCTAAGCGGCTGCGACCGGGCGAACCAGATATCCGCCGGGTCTTCCTTTTCCGGGATCATCACGACGGAAAAATACTGGGCGTCCACGCCGATGAACGTAAGCGACTGATCCTGCCACGGCTTGTCGACCTTGCCGTTGGCGATATTCGTGCACGTAACCAGGCTGGGAGTCATGTAGTCGAACGAGACGACCACGTCGCGCAGCCCGGCCGCACTCCACGTCCGGGATGACTTATTGGCGTACCAGGCGCCCTCGTCGGGCAGGCCGGTCGGGCCGTCGAGTTGGTACGCCACCTCGTGCGCCTCGCGGCCGACGTTGCGAATCGTCACATCCAGCAGCAGATGGTATGCCTTGAAGCGGCGGTTGCCGATTTCTTTCTTAGGGACTGTGGCCAGGCGGTATGTCTTTGTGATTTCCAGTTGACGATCCGGCAATACGCGGCGGAAGACGGCCTCGGTCGCGTCCGATTCGACTACCTCCCAGTTGCCGTTCCGAAGGTCCAGGCCGTCAAGCTCGACAAAGAGGTTTACGTCCGCCGGTTTGATATCCTCATCGTTAATCTGCAAATCTCTTTTACGACAGTCTTCCAGTGTCTGGTCGTCGTATCTGTCGAGAGTAAGCAAAAACGAGAGCGGGTCGTCGCCCTCCGGCCGGATCAATTGCAGCGGGCGCCGGCGGAGTGTGGTCGTAAGTTTCAGCTTCTTATCGCCGCGCAAAACGGTAAGCTCGATCTTGCGGTTCGGCTTTGTTTTTTTAATGGCGGCACGGAACTGCCTGACGCTGGTGATCTTCCTTTTGCCCAGCGCGACGATCCGGTCGCCCGGCCTAAGCCCCGCCTTGGCCGCAGGGGTGCCGGGGCCAACCACCTGCACCGGACAGCATTTTATGCCATGCGAGTCGTCGATCAGCGGCTGGTCGATCACCAGGCAACCGAGGTACCCGCTGCGGTCGTCCAGATCGAGATATTTTGGGTTGCTCAGTTCGATCCGCTCGACGGCGGCGCCCTTGTTGGTCAAGGTAACCAACATGCGGTACGGGTCGGCCGGGTCGGCCGAGCCGAGCGTTACAAAGCGGCGGGGGATTTCCGGCTGCTCGGCTGGTACATCCAGCCGCGGCCCCTCGTCCTCGGGCGCCTCGGCCGGTTTTTCCGGCTGCGGCTGCTTATCCGGTTCCTCTTTCTCAGGCGCCTTGGGCAGCTTCGGCACCTTTTCGGCCGCCATCGGCGGCCTGGCCGGCCCCGGTTTGGGCGGTTCCGGCTTGGGCGGGTTCAGCCACGCCGTCAGCGCGAAATGACCCAACAGTATCCCAAACGAGAGTATGACAAACAGGACGAAACGTCGTTCCATGAATGCAATGCCTTATTAAAACTATAAAGCCGCGACCATTGGTCGCGCCGCGTAATGTTGACACTATCCACCGTATTGGCGCGACCAATGGTCGCGGCTTTATGATGGAGCTATCGGTTTTTCTTGCAAAACTCGAGCATGAACTCACAGAGCAACTGTACGCCCTCGACCGGCATGGCGTTGTAAATCGACGCCCGGCATCCGCCGACGCTGCGATGGCCCTTAAGCGAAGCCAATCCCCTGGCCGCAGCCTGTTCCAGAAACGGCCCGTCCAGAGCAGGGTCGGCCAGGCGGAACGCAACGTTCATCATCGAGCGGCTGCCCGGTGCGGCATGAACGCTGTAGAAACCGGCCGAGCCGTCGATCACCTCGCAGAGCATATCGGCCTTCTTGCGATTGATTTCGGCCATCTGCTCCAGTCCGCCGATCTTATCGAGCAACCAGTCGGTGACCAGCTTGATCATGTAGACGCCGAACACCGGCGGGGTGTTAAGCAGCGACTTGCCCTTCGCCATCGCCTTGTAGCTGAGCATCGGCGGCAGATTGTCCGGCGATTGTTTCACCAGGTCGTCGCGGATGACGACGATCGTCACCCCGGCCGGCCCGGCGTTCTTCTGTGCACAGGCGTAGAGGATGCCGTACTTCTTGATCGGCACCGGGCGGCTGAGTATGTCGGACGACGCATCGCAGACCAGCGGCACGTTGCCTGTGTCCGGCTCGGTCGGGAACTGCACGCCCTGGATCGTCTCGTTCGAGGTGATGTGTACGTAAGCCGAGTTTGGGTCCAAATTCAGATTGGCCTGTTCCGGCACATGGTCGTAGTTGGTTTCTCCGCCGTCCCATGCCACGCGAACGTCGCCCTGGGTATTGGCGGCCGCAATGGCCTTTTTGCCCCAAGAGCCGGTCAGAATGTAGTCTGCCGACTTGCCGGCGCCGGCCAGAAAGTTCATCGGCACCATGGCGAATTGCATCTGTGCACCACCCTGCAGGAACAGCACGCGATAGCCGTCGGGTATCTCCAGCAGCTTCCGCAAGTTCGCCTCGGCCTGCTCGATGATCTCGGTGAAGGTTTTCGACCGGTGGCTGATCTCCAATATCGAGATGCCCACGCCCGGCAGCGCCGTCAGGTCGCGTTGGGCTTGTTCCAACGCCGGCAGCGGCAACACAGCCGGGCCGGGTGAGAAATTGTAGACGCGTTTTTCCATTTTTTGCTTCCTGGTTCGATGAAAACAGAATCTATGCGTAAAATGTCACTTTCCGTCTAAGTCTACAGGAAACGGCCGTGCTGTCCAGGGGTGTAGGGCGGAGGAAAAGCACCCACGCGTTTGCTGGAAATCGTTGCGGGATGAGGCGGGTGGCACGCCCTGAGGAACGAAGGGCGTGGTTGGGAACACCGGCAACTGCCGCCTTTTGACACACCGAGAGAGAGCGTTCCCGTATACGCCACGTTTCGCTACGCCCATCGCTACGCCCATCGCTACGCTTATCGCTACGCTTATCGCTACGCCCATCGCTACGCCCATCGCTACGCTCTGGGCGTGCCACACTGCCGAATTCTGAACCGGTTGTCAGTTGGCGGTCACGCCTTCGATCCACTTTGGAAATCTGGCCTCGAATGCCAGACTTTCGATGAACTTGCGGGCTGCCAGGTACTCCGTCGGACTGATCTGGCGTATCAACGAGGACAGTTCGGCCTGCATCCGCTCCACAACTTCCTGTATTTGCCGACTGGTCTCGCTGTCCACCACAACGTCGGTGGTCGCGCGCTTGGCGAACAGGCCGTCAAGCTCGACTCGGTACTCAGAGAATTGCTCCTCCTGCAAAACTGCCGGCCAGTAGACCCTGCCCCGGACCGGTTCGACCTGGTAGTTGGTCGGCCGCTCGGGCAATGACTGCTTGCTGTAACGGATCAAGTCCTGGTGCGTGGGGCGCGGGCGTGCGCTTTGCACCAGGTAAGTCTCGTGCAGGGACCGCTTCTCGTAGAACGTTTTGGCAGTTTTCAGGTCGTTGTCCAGGGCTTGGCTACGGGTTTTCTCCAGGGTTTCCATCGCCTTGGCGTTGCACGCATTGGCGTCGGCCTTGGCCTTGATCATCGCGGCCTGGGCCGTTACATACGCCGCTGCCGCCTTGCCCATTTCGGCGCAACCCTTGAGATAACCTTCCTTCGGGCGGCCATAGGGATCCGCCCCTTCCGCTCGGGTGCGCACGACCGCAATGCCCAGCATTGCAACCATACACAAACATATAACTCTCTTGTAACTCTTCATCGGACTTCCTCCCTTTGATAAAAACCAACTCGGACAGCAAAAACCGGAACCCGACCGCGCAGCATAAGACGGTTGTGCCTTGCTGCCACGCATAAAACGACAGGTGCCGGATACGATACAATGATGACCGTTCGGCTCCTTCCCGTTCCGAAATCAGCAATCAAATAAGGTGGGAAAATTAAGGCAGGACCAGCCGACGTAATCGGGTGGCCATTCGCTTGATCATCGGCCAATTATACTCGGCACGGGCGAAGTTTGCGGTTTTTTGTGACCGGTCACGTAACCCGGTGTGCCGACAGCCACTGCCGGCACAACGCCCCTATTGTAGCCGTTCGTAAATTCCTGTCAACCGTCAAAATCGCAGTAGTGGAGTGGTGGCATGCCCTGAGGAACGAAGGGCGTGGTTGGGAATGCTGGCAACTGCTGCCTTTTTCCCCGTTCCCTCTGCGGTGATTTTGTTCATGCGGCCAGCGCCTTTCGTGAGTTTTCCCGTTCGGACCACGGCACCGGCTCCACCTCATAATTTCGGAATGCATCTATAACCGACTGCGAAACGTTGCTATTTGAGTCATTTAAGAAAGCATAGAGTTTTGATTCGGGTGTTCGTGTTTCCCTGGTATCTAACCATTTGAACACCAGCGCCTCTACAGCTTCCTTTTTAGGATTGTTAACATCCTGAACAATGCGTTCCGGCTGTTGACGTGATTTCGGAATTACAAAATTGAACATGTGATCGTAGCCGCTCTTTCCGGTAAATTTTACTTTTGGTGTGTAGCGAATATTCGCCAAGTCCAGCCACGTGGCAACATCTTCGTAAAACAGACTGGAAACATATGGCGATGCCAGGTAGAAAAGATCATTTACAGCCAGCATAGCCTGAATGATATTATGTTTACGCAAAGAGAATTTTTCCGGCGTGGTATGAACCATTATTTGATCGTCTTCCAATTGAACACCAAAACCGGCAAGAGTCATTTTCAGCAATGCTTGACGTTTCGGACTTTCCAATGAACATCCTGAACTGATTAAATCGTTAATAATATAGCTGTCATCTGTTAGCAAATAGCCATTGCCGTCCTTTTTTACATAGATTTGAAGGTAGTCGTTATGCCGGTCCAGATGCGGCGCAGTAATCTCCACCCATTGGTTGTTGACCTGTTTAAGAACCGTTTTGTCCTTTAACCAGCGTGTATACTCATCAATCAGTTTTTGAATTTCCTCTTTCATGTGAATATCCCCTGCTCAATATACGGTTTCTTAGAAATATTGCAGTAATCCATAAACTCCTGAAGTGTATTCCACACATCGTCAGGAGTTGTGAAAGAATCAGGCAACGTTTGTGCCCACTTATCGCCGAATCCTTCGCGGTAATAATGAATGTGTGGGCATGGAATTTCTTCATTGTCTGGATTGCGATGTGGAGAGCCGCCAAGGTCAATTCTTACAAGTACAACTAATGTACGAGCACGGTTTTGAAGAGTGTTTTTTCTCAGTTTGATTCGGCTACGTGTGATATCCAGTATGAATTCTTCACGATGGTCAACAGATTTAAGTGGAATGCACAAAACACCGCCCAAACCGGGAAAGTCGCGCCATTCATCATCTGCTCTGTCTTTTTCCATCGCAAATAATGCGTCTGCTTCAGACTGGGTTAATTCAATTGTTGTCATGCAATGTCCTCCGCGAATTTTTTTGTGTCCGGCACACGCAATTTGCCAAAGATCAGTTTGGGGAGAAGGGTATCACGGAAATTTGGTAAAGTGTTGATTTTGTGGGAGAGTAGGGATCGCCACTCGAAAACTGTTCCTAACTCCTGTCCACAATAGGGATATTATCCCACAGTCAAACGACCGTTGCAATCCTCCTGTTGCTCCGCAACACCGACGATTTTCCGAAACAGTTAGGCGAGCAGCGGGCTTGTCACCACGCTTGGTTCGCGCCGGGATAAACCCGGCGGCTCGCTCTCGACGCGCCGTGCAAGCACGGCGGCTAAATGGAACGACTACACCTGCCACATAATCAACTCGTAGTCGGGCGACGGGACGGCGGTTTCTATGACGCCTTCGTGCGGAATTCGCTCCAGCGGCTGATCGCCCTTGAGCAACTCGACATAAAAGTGCACCGGCTCGTCGGTCGTCACCGCGAGGCTGCGAAACGGTACGGAAAGCTCCAACAGCACGTCGGCCGCGGCCGCCACGCGTGATTTTGCCACAACGGCGTCGTTGTGGTACAGTTTTGCGGTCGGCCGCTTTGACGCCGGGTTGGTAAGGAGCAACTCGAACCCTTCCGGCTGTAGGAACACCACCCTGAGCACGTCCACCTCGGCAAGCTGTTCGCCGAACGTGCCGGCTCGGGCGTCCAGACGCATCAGCAGGTGTTTCAGATCGAAGCCGAAGTACAAGTCGGAGATCATTCCTTTGTCGGCCATGGCCATTGCGCCGCGGGCGCCCTGGTTGACGTAGTGTCCGGCGCCCATCCACTCGAAGTACGTTCGTCGGCCGTCTACCTTGACGTTCAGCAGTCCGGTCGGTTCGCTATGCAGCCGCGGGTGTACTCCGCCGCGGTCGATCGGCTTCGCCAGTTCGGCCGGCGGCTGCTCGTCCAAGATAAGGTAGACGTTTTGCAGGTGTTTTCTAAACAGCCGGTCGAACAGACCGTCTTGTGCACAGGAGTGGTCGTCGCCGAACCACCAGAACCAATCGCTGCCTTCGGCTATATCCAGTTCGTTCCATGCGCGGTCGAGTTGCCCGGCCGGCTTGGCCTTCCGCCGTGTGAGTTCGGCAAGATGTGAGCGGGTCTGGTGCAACAAGTCCCACGCCCTGTTGCACTCCGGGTGGCCTATCCAGACGCCGAAGTTGTGTTGAATCCAACTGCCGGGAAACAGGTGCCCGAGCTTATCGGTTCCCGGATACCGATCGAGGTAATCGCACACCCGCACCGGCGTGATTTTCGGATGTTCTGCAACTCGGCGATATAGTGTTCTAAGAAAATCGACTCCGCTGCCGGGATAATATTCCCAGCAGTTTTCACCGTCTAGTATAATGTTCACCAGCGTTGGGTGTCGTTCGGCGCTGGCGGACGTGGCCGCGCCGATCGCCTCGATCTTGCCGATAAAGTCGTCCACGGCGTCTTCGGCCTTGTAGCGCTGGTAGTGGAACCCTATCTGGTCGCTCATTGCGTGGTCGCGGAAGACGATCTGCAACGATTTGCCCCGCTCTTCGACGCGCCACGGCCGATAGAGCATCTCCGGGTTGCGCAGGAACCCGTTGTCATCGCGCGAGACCCAGCCGTCGGTCGAGTGTGAGAGGATTTCTTCGTCGGTGGCGATCCATTGTATTCCGGCCTCTGCTATTACCGGAATGATCCCCTGACAAACCGAGCCTTCGGAGGGCCACATGCCACGCGGTTTTGCACCGAAAGTTTTTTCGTGGAACTCCACCGCGCGGCGGACGTGTCGCCGAACGTCGTCCGCGTAGCCTTCCAGGTGTTTCGGCAGCGTCACGTCGGGCATGGCGCGGCGCGCCAGGCGCTTGTCCCACAGCAGCGGCATAATCGGATGATAAAACGGCGTGGTGGTCAACTCCACCTGGCCGCAATCCTGTAGCTCGCGGTGCAGCGGGATCACCTCTGAGAGCAGTTCCATCTGCTTTTTCAGCAGCCATTGCTTCTCCTGCTCGGTCCAGTGCTTGCCTTTCTTGCGGAACTCGGCCAGTTCCTTGTCGCGCTCGAATGCCAGCGGATGTATCCAGACAAGGTTCGACCAGCACTGCAAGTCGATAATGTCTTTTTTGTTGAACCGTTTTCTCGCCTGTTCCGCCGAGTCGATCGACATGCCGCGCTTCTTGTACAATTCGTGGTAACGGCGGTGCGGCCGAATCATCCGGTCCACGTGCACCATAAAGAAGTTATCCAGCAGGTAATGCACGTCCTGTTCGGCCAGTCCGTCGGCCGGCAACCTGGAGACGCGCAGGTGCGTGTCTTCGCTGCCGGAGTCGGTGTAGGCCGCCAGCTGGCTGAGCAGGCTGGGGACCAGGTTGATTGTGGCGTGCAGCTCGGGCGTTTCCTTCAGCAGCATGGCCATGCCCCAGTAGTCCTTCGTCCCGTGCAGCCGAACCCAGGGCATGGGTATCTCACCGTCCAGCTCGTCGCCGTAGTACGGCTGGTGCTGGTGCCAGAAAAATGCCAACGAGACTTCGTGCATGGTGG
>DAOWNK010000295.1 GCA_030642635.1 Pirellulales bacterium | reverse complement strand
GTCGAGAAGAACCAGAACAAAATATCCGCCCTCGTGATGGACATGCTCACCTTCAGCAAGGAGCGGGAGCCGGATCGGGCGCCGGCCGACATCAACCAGGTCGTCACCGACGTGATCGAACTGATGCAGGAGAGGGCGAAGGACCTGGACGTCCGGCTCCACTGGCAGCCCGGCACGGACATCGAAACCATGGTCTTCGACGCCGAGGCAATGCACCGGGCGGTGCTCAACGTCGTGACGAACGCCGTCGACGCGGCCTGCGAAAACGAAGAGGGGGCCGGTCGGGTGAACGTCGCGACCCGCCGCGCGGCCGAAGGTCGGATGGTCCACGTGATCGTCCAGGACAACGGCCCCGGTATCCCACCCGAGGAGATCGACCAACTCTTCCGGCCGTTTGTGTCGTCCAAGCGAGGACGTGGCACGGGCCTGGGGCTGCCGGTGAGCCAAAAGATCCTCGCCGAGCACGACGGCCGAATCCTGGTCGAGAGCACCCCGGGCCAGGGCAGCCGCTTCACGCTCGAAATGCCCGCCATCCCACCCCAGGCAGACTCGACATCCGCCGTCAACGAGACTCGAACTCAGTAGCACCCCTGTCGGCTTCTGCGGCAAAATATACCGTGTTAGCCGCGGGCGGAAGCCCGCGGTTGGGCTCCACGCCCAATGTCGTCACAACCCGCATCAACCGCGGGCTTCCGCCCGCGGCTAGTCCTGTAAGTACCAAAGGAGTTGAAAAACATGCAACGCTCAATAAGCTTCCGACGCATTCTGTTGGCACTCGTCATCCCGCTGATCGTGGCTGCCGGAATCGCTTGGCATTACGGTTTGTTTAACCGATTTGCCCCGGCGCCGAGCCGTCCGCCGGCCAACTCGATGATGATCATCGCGCCCTACCGCCACGCCGGAACCTGGGTGTTCGACGATCCTCGCGTGGGTCTGGTGCGCGAGCCCTTCGTTGCCGGCGTGCCGGAAATGATCGACGTGCTCGTTGCCAATGCCGAGATCCCGGACGCCGACAAGGGGTTTCGGCTCCTGTTCTCCGCAAAGCCGTTTCCCGGCCATCAAGAGAAACTGACGTGGGTTCGCGGCGAAGCGGAAGGCAATTACTACCGCCTGGAAGACCCGCCCATGGAGGGTTGGCTCTGCCCAGCCTTGTTCAAGTATTTCGCCAAGGCGCCAAAAGAACTCTACGTGAAGGCCGAACCCAAACGATAGGGTCGCACTACCGCTGTGACCGGCAAGGTCCATGTTTCCATCAACCACCAATCACCGGAGGTCAAATCATGAGTCGTGATATGCACACTTCGCAACCCACGGTTCAGGCCCCGCTGGTCGCGCTTGGGCGCCCGTGGATTCGGACGACCTACAACCTGTCGTCGTTCATTCCCGCAGCCGGCCAGCCCGTTGATCAAAAGCTTGCCTCTGCCGTGAAATGTGCGGTGTATTGGCTGAAATACCATGTACCGAGCGCTCTGCCGCAAGATGCGTGGGATGGCAAGTCTTTCCGGTTGGAATGGCCCGGACAGAAGGCTGAAGCCATTTCGATTCCAGAGAATGGAATTTGGTGCGTGCGTCTTGAGCACCCTGACACACCTTACGGCGACCGTCCAGCGGTCGCAGGGCGAACCTGGACCAACGACATTGGGTTTGCGCAGCGTGACGATGGCGTTGAAGTCGGCATTCGGACATTCTGTGCATCGCTGCCTTATGGTAACGCCGACGTTGCCATGACGCGGCCTCGCTTGGTGGTAGAACTGGCCCAGCGGATCGGACTGGCTGATGTAAGAACGCTGTCACGTGAGCCGTGGGCGCTGGAAACGGCTGACGACATCGATGAGCTTAATGCTATGCTCTGCGATCCAGGGCGCCGGCTCCCGGTCGTCATGCTCACCCAACCTGACAAGCAACAGTTGGGAGCTAACGTAGCGGCCTACGTACTCCAGCCGCGTGAACTGGCAAAGAAGCTCTTGGGGTTGGCGCACGTAGTTACGCTGCCGTGGGAGCTTGGCTACCAGTGGACGGAGCGGGTTGGCAAACCGTGGTCCGTCTATCTTGGTGCCGTGCGCACGTACATGCCTGGCCTCGATTTCGACAATGACTCGCCCTCGATGCACCCCTCGACATACGCGGACCGAATCGTTTTCTGGAAACAGCCTGGGGACGACCGGATTGGTGAAGCGCCTTTCACGGATTTCCTTGTCGAGCGGCTTTTTGCGGCAACTGCGGCTAAGCGGCCCAACTGGGGAAATGTCGTGTTTCTGGCCGAGGCGCGCATCAAGGCCGCCGCAAAGGCGCGTGCTGCAGGAATCGAGGGTGACGACTGGCGTGCTTTGTATGAAGGGGAGGTTAACGCGTTGCAGGCAAAGGTCAATGAAACAGAGGACTTGGCGCAGGAGTACAGTGACGATGCGATTCGATCCGATAATGAGCGGGATACGCTCAAAGTAGAAAACCGCCAACTTCGCTACCAACTAGACTTGCTGCGGCAGGCGCTGAGTGACCGTACCGGTGGGAAGAGCGAGACCGACATCCCGATTCCGGACAGTTACGACGAAATGGAAGGCTGGGCGAACCAGCATCTGCTTGGGCGAGTGGCGCTGCATCCAAGGGCTTCTCACGAGTTGAAAGACGCTGCTTATGAGGATGTCTCGCTGGTCTACAAGGCACTCTTACTTCTGGCCAACGAGTACCGGAATCAGTGCCTTGGACGCAAAGGGGCTAATAAGGCGTTCACGCATGCGTATGAGGGGCTTGGGCTGAAGTACGCGCGATCGATCACGAAAGGGCGTGCCGGAGAACAAGGCGACGAATACTATGTTCGATTTCCGACACCGTCCTCTCCAAAGCGGTTCTTGGAATGGCACCTACGCAAAGGCTCCGCCAAGGACGATCGACACTGTCTTGGGATTTACTTTTTGTGGGACCCTGAGACCGAGCAGGTTGTGGTGGGTTGGCTCCCGAGCCATCTCTCCAACCGGATGTCGTAGGAAGGAGTATCGATGACGGCCCAGACAAACTACAACCGGGTAATTCCAGGGGTAATTCTGATTCTATGAAAGAGCGGTCCTCCTGCCTGTGCTTTGGGTGAGTAAAAACAACTACTACACCGTGTATAGCACCAGGAGGACCGCTTTTTCATAGAATCAGAATTGACGGGATTGACTCCGGAATTGACCCCCATTTCACGTTGCTTGTAGGAGGCGACTCCGTCGGCGACCGCATGAGCCAGGAGTTCGGTCGCCGTCGGAGACGCCTCCTACAAAGCCCCGGCGGCCACGCCGGGTAGCGCAACCAGCCGATAATGTCGCACACCGCCTTCCGTGTCGGCGAAGTAGCTTTCGGTGATCCGCCGCAGCGACCGGTCCGCGTCGGCCAGCCGGCCGAGGGTCGGGTCGTACGCGATGCCGCGAGGCTTCGTGTTCTCGGCCAACAGCAGGTGTGTAAAACCCGCCCGGCGTAGCGCGCGGCCGAGTTCGCCCGACGAGGTGATCCGGCGGTCGTATCCGCTAAGGCGGCGATAGACGCTCTCCTGCGTGACTCTCGCGTCGAAGTAAAACGCGCGGCAATCCTGGCTGAGAATGTGGTCCCCGTCGTCCAACATCAGGTTGGCCACGGTGGTGGCCGCGAAGCTGGGCTCGCAACGCGACAGGTAATCTTCCCGCTTCTCCAGCCCCACGGCCACGGCCAGGCGGTCTTCGCACCGCGCGACGGCCACGGCGGT